>JALRDI010000352.1 GCA_023257035.1 Ilumatobacteraceae bacterium
CGTGTCGACTGCGACACCGAGGTCGATCGATGCGCCAACTTTGGCCTGAATCAGGTGATCGCAATGAACAGTTGATGGCACCGCTGCCTCTGGGAGGCCGGCAGTCATGAACTGGAGTAGGGCCATCTGAGCGGTTGCGTCCTGCATAGCGACACGATCTGGATTGAAGTCCGCGTACGAAACTCCGCGCTCCATCTCTTGCCCTTCAGGGTCAGCAAGATGGTTGATGAGAATTTTCTCTGCGAGGGTCAAGGGGCGCCCCAACCGGCTCCGGCCGATCGCAACCCTTTCAGGTAAGGATGCGTAGACAGCATTGACGAGTTCAATCGGTGTTGATGCGCTCACGGACATGCGACCACTATACGGACGCAACACCGCTCAGCGAAGATTGAACTCAACTGAGGCGCTCACCCCATTTGCCCCAGTGCGTGACCTCGGAGGCCGGAAGGCGCGATGCGAGTTTGAAGTCGGTTCCAATTGTGTGTGCGATCGGGAAAAGCCCGGCCTGGGAGTAGCGGTCGAATGGAATCCCGAGGAGCTCAGCAGCCTTCTTCTCGCCACCATTCGGAAGATGCAGTGTTGTCCACGCTGAGCCGAGTCCACGTTCACGAAGCGCAAGCATGAAACTCCACACGGCGGGCAGGAGAGAGCCCCAGAATGCCGCGGAGTTATCAGCGTCAGTCCGACCTTCGAGACATGGGATGAGAAGCACAGGCGCCTTTTCGAAGTTGTCGGCGAGGTACTGGGCGGAATCAACAACGCGAGGAGTTGCTGCCGTGCGTGGATCATCTGCTGCATATTCAGGTCGGGGCATCTGTCGGTATGCAGCGAAGTTCTCCGCGTAGATCTCCTTGAGTGCGGTGCGATCGCCTTCATCCGTAACGAACATCCACTGCCATCCTTGACGATTTGATCCCGATGGAGCTTGCAGCGCTATTTCGAGGCACTCCATGATCACATCGGTAGAGACCTCACGGTCAAAATCGAGACGCTTGCGAACGCTTCGAGTGGTAGTCAACACTTCGTCGGCGGAGAGATTGAGTTTGGTCATAACGAGATATTGCCAGAAGACGGTGTTTGTGGGCGTAGCGAAGGGTTTCAGAATTCGTGTGCTCCATCACTCATCTGGGAGCATTGAAAGATGAGCACAACCTCAACAACTTTGCCTGACGGTTTTATCGGCGAAAGCGTCGATGCATCTGGACGGGTTTCGATTGCTGTGCACGATCATGTTGCACTCGTAACGTTTGATCGGGCTGACAAACGAAACGCTCTCGATGGGGAGCAGTTCGCTGCAATTGCAGCCGCGGGGGCGAGACTGAAGGAAATGAACGAAGTGAGGGTTGTCGTTCTGCATGGTGATGGCGCGTCGTTCTGTGCGGGACTCGATTTCTCTGGATTTGCATCGATGATGGGCGACGGTCCGTCAAAGGCAGGCGACCCGAATAGTCCGGGGCGTTTGACAGAATCGGGACTTACCCATCTTGGTCAGCAGGTGTGTTGGGTCTGGCAAGAGCTCGAGGTGCCAGTGATTGCGGCGATGCATGGACACGCACTTGGTGGCGGATTACAGATCGCGCTTGGCGCTGACATTCGTATTGCTCATCCCGATACACAGTTATCCGTTCGTGAGGTGCACTGGGGAATCATTCCTGACATGACCGGAACACACATCCTTGATCGGCTTGTCCGGCCCGACGTTGCCCGAGAATTGACCTATACAGCACGAGTCCTCGATGCTCGAGAAGGCGCATCGATCGGTTTGGTGACAAAGCTTTCTGAATCACCCCTTGAAGATGCTTTGGGGATGGCTCGTGAAATTGCCTCCCGAAATCCTCATGCGGTGCGTGCAGCGAAAAGGTTGTTGTCGACGTCATTTGTTGAAGGCGCCGGGGCTCAATTCGCTGCAGAGCGAACCGAGGTATCAGCTCTCATCGGTACAACAAACCAAATTGAGGTCATTCAGGCGAACCTTGAGAAGCGAACGCCAGTCCTTAACGACTGACCTCATTTAGGAAATTCGGCAGATTTCAGAGTAGAGTTTTCTTTCTGGGCCAACGTCGTCCCGGAGCTACATCCCCCAAAACTAAGTAGTGGAGAAACGACGATGTCGAGCTTTATGCCCGCGCGAGGTCTGTATGACCCGAGATTTGAACACGATTCATGTGGTGTTTCCTTCGTGGCGAACCTGCGTGGCGAAAAGTCAAATGAACTCGTTCAAACAGGACTTCTCGCGCTCACAAACATGGAACATCGTGGTGCCACTGGCGCTGAACCCGATACTGGTGATGGCGCAGGAATTCTCATTCAAATTCCAGATCGCCTGTTCCGTAGCGTCGTTTCCGTCGATTTGCCCGCCCTTGGATCGTATGCAGCAGGAATTGGGTTTCTTCCGCAGAGCGACGAGGCCTCGGAGGCAGCTCGCGCGTCGATTGAGCGAATTCTCATCGAGGAAGGACTCGAGTTTCTCGCATGGCGTGAGCTTCCTGTTGACCCGAGCACGCTCGGCGCAACCGCTCGTGAGGCAATGCCGTCGTTCTGGCAGCTGTTTTGCGCGGCACCTGATCGTCGGTCGGGAATTGAGCTTGACAGGTTGACATTTATCGCTCGGAAGAGGATTGAACACGAACTCGAAGACGTGTATTTCCCTTCGTTGTCGTCAAGAACGATCGTGTACAAAGGCATGTTGACGACGCCACAGTTGAGCGCCTTCTTCCCAGATCTCACCGACGACCGAATCGAGAGTGCGCTACTTCTCGTGCACTCACGCTTTTCGACGAACACATTCCCATCGTGGCCGTTGGCGCACCCGTACCGATTCGTTGCTCATAACGGCGAAATCAACACCGTTCAAGGCAACCAGAATTGGATGCGCGCCCGAGAGGCTCTTGCCTCAAGCAGCCACCTCCCTGGGCTCGAGCGCGCGCTGCCGATTTGTACTCCGGGTGGCTCTGATACTGCTCGCTTTGACGAAGCGCTTGAACTTCTTCACCTCGGTGGTCGTTCAATCGAGCACGCTGTGCTCATGATGATTCCTGAGGCATGGGAAAACAATGCTGACATGGATCAAGATCGTCGAGACTTTTATCGCTATCACGCAGCGCTCATGGAGCCGTGGGACGGACCGGCAAGCGTGACGTTTACCGATGGAGAAGTCATTGGAGCGGTGCTCGACCGAAACGGTCTACGTCCAAGTCGCTTTTGGGTGACCAATGATGATCTCGTGGTTATGGCGTCTGAGGTTGGTGTCATTGACATTGACCCGGCGAAGATCGTTACGAAGGGTCGTTTGCAGCCCGGCCGAATGTTCCTGATTGACACGAGGGAAGGGCGCATCGTTGACGACGAAGAGATTAAGAAGCGTCTCGCCTCTGAACAGCCGTATGCGGAGTGGCTAGCAGAGGGAATGGTCAGTCTCGAAGATCTTCCCGAGCGTGAACACGTGGTCTTCAGTCCTGACAGCGTCCGTCGCCGTCAGCAAATTTTTGGGTACACCCATGAAGAACTAAAGATCATTCTTGCGCCGATGGCAAAGAGCGGAATCGAACCAATTGGTTCGATGGGAACCGATACGCCGCTCGCAGTGCTGTCTGATCGTCCGCGCCTTCTCTTTGACTATTTCCAACAATTGTTTGCCCAGGTGACCAATCCGCCATTGGATGCGATTCGGGAAGAGGTTGTCACTGCAATTGGCTCAACGATTGGTCCCGAAGCAAACCTTCTCGAGCCAGGCCCTGAGAACTGCCGTCAACTTGTCCTCCCATTCCCGATCATTGACAATGACGAACTGGCAAAAATCGTTCATGCTGCCGACGAGGGTGGCCGAAGCGAATTTGTGTCTCATACAGTCCGGGCGCTGTACCCAGTGGCTGCTGGGGGAGTTGGGTTGGAGCGTCGACTCGAAGAGATCTTTGAAGAAGTAAGCGCGGCAATTGTTGACGGCGCGCGCATCATTGTCCTTTCTGATCGCAACGCCGATGAAACGCTTGCGCCGATTCCGTCACTTCTAGTGACTGCGGCTGTTCATCATCACCTCGTTCGCACTCAGCAGCGCACACAGGTTGGGCTCGTCGTCGAATCTGGTGACGCTCGTGAGATTCACCATATGGCCCTGCTCATTGGTTACGGCGCCGGAGCTATCAACCCGTACCTTGCCTTCGAGAGCATCGAGGATCTCATTTCAGCAGGAATGCATGGGCTGGGAGGGGAAGACCCTTCAGTGGCGATCCGGCGCTATATCAAGTCGTGTGGCAAGGGCGTGGTGAAGGTGATGTCGAAGATGGGAGTCTCCACCGTTGCGTCGTACACCGGGGCGCAGATCTTCGAGGCAATTGGAATTGGTGAAGAAACGATCGACCGCTATTTCACTGGAACGGTGAGCCGCCTGAGTGGAATCGGTCTTGATGAAATTGCGAATGCAGTTGCATTGCGCCACCGTTCAGCTCACCCGGAACGACCAGAGCAACGGGCTCATCGTCAACTCGAAGTTGGCGGCGAGTACCAGTGGCGTCGCGAAGGTGAGTATCACCTGTTCAATCCGGAGACCGTGTTCAAACTCCAGCACGCAACTCGCGAGAAGCGCTGGGACGTGTTCAAGGAATACAGTTCGCGCGTTGATGACCAATCTGAGCGACTTGCGACGTTGCGCGGCCTGTTCAAATTTGCCGAGGGTCGCAATCCAATTCCGCTCGACGAAGTTGAACCAGCGTCAGAGATCATGAAGCGTTTCTCCACTGGCGCAATGTCATACGGATCGATCTCAGCCGAAGCACATGAGACGCTTGCGGTAGCGATGAATTCAATCGGCGCAAAGTCGAACACCGGTGAAGGTGGCGAAGATTCTGAACGTCTCCACGACCCGCAGCGACGTTCGTCGATCAAACAGGTCGCCTCGGGCCGTTTCGGCGTCACGGCTGAATATCTAACGAACTCAGATGACATCCAGATCAAAATGGCTCAAGGTGCAAAACCCGGTGAGGGTGGTCAGTTGCCAGGTCACAAGGTGTACCCGTGGGTTGCAAAGACTCGTCATTCGACTCCTGGTGTTGGCCTGATTAGCCCTCCACCGCACCACGACATCTACTCCATTGAAGATCTGAAGCAACTTATTCACGACCTGAAGAATGCGAACCCTCTGGCAAGGATTCATGTGAAGTTGGTCGCTGAGATGGGCGTCGGCACGGTTGCTGCGGGGGTTTCGAAGGCGAAAGCTGATGTCGTGCTGATTAGTGGTCACGATGGCGGTACTGGAGCATCACCACTCACCTCGCTGAAGCATGCCGGCGGACCTTGGGAACTTGGTCTGGCAGAAACACAGCAAACACTCGTGATGAACGGACTGCGGGACCGAATCGTCGTTCAGACCGACGGTCAATTGAAGACTGGTCGCGATGTCGTGATTGCTGCGTTGCTCGGCGCTGAGGAATACGGGTTTGCAACAGCCCCACTCGTGGTATCGGGATGCGTGATGATGCGCGTATGTCACCTTGATACCTGCCCTGTCGGAATTGCAACGCAGAACCCTGTGCTGCGTGAACGTTTCTCTGGTAAACCAGAATTCGTCGTGAACTTCTTCGAATTCGTCGCTGAAGAGGTTCGTGAGCTCATGGCTCAACTCGGGTTTCGCACCATCGACGAAATGATTGGTCGAGTCGACGCCCTCGATATTCAGCCTGCGGTTGACCACTGGAAGGCATCGGGTCTTGATATTTCACCAATTTTGGTTGCAGCTGATAATCGCTATGAGCAGTCGCTCCATTGCACGACTGCGCAGGATCATGGCCTAGATGAAGCTCTTGACCAAGAACTCATCGCCCAATCCCGGACTGCGATTGATGACGCCATTCCTGTTGTCATCAATTCAGAAATTCGTAATGTCAATCGCACGGTTGGCACGCTGCTCGGCCATGAGATCACCAAGAAGTGGCGTGACGAGGGTCTGCCTGATGGAACGATCACCATCAACTTGTCTGGGTCGGCTGGCCAAAGCCTTGGGGCATTCGTTCCAAAGGGTGTTGACATTCGCTTATCGGGTGATGCGAACGACTACGTCGGAAAGGGTCTCTCTGGAGGACGCATCGTGATCCGTCCCGATGAATCTGCGCCTTTCATCGCTGAAGATCAGGTCATTGCTGGAAACGTCATTGGCTATGGAGCGACGGGTGGGGAGATTTTCATTCGCGGTCTCGTCGGCGAACGTTTCTGCGTGCGTAACTCGGGTGCGACTGCAATCGTTGAGGGAGTCGGTGACCACGGTTGCGAATATATGACCGGTGGAACCGTGGTCGTGCTCGGTGACACAGGTCGAAACTTTGGTGCGGGAATGTCGGGTGGAATCGCTTACCTGTATGACCGCGATGGCGATGTTGATCGCAGGGTGAACCCGGAAATGGTCGCAATCGAGACGCTGACCGAGACTGATCGGCAACAGTTGAAGGCTCTGGTCGAACGCCATCTCGAGTTGACTGGAAGCCAAACTGCCGAGCGCATGCTTGCATCTTGGAATGTTGAGGTCAGCAAGTTTAGGAAGGTCATGCCGACGGACTACCGGCGTGTACTCGAGGTTCTCGAAACGGCAGAACGCGAAGGCTTAAGTGAAGCCGAGGCGATCGATCGAGTGATGGAGGCTGCTCGTGGGTGAGACAACAGGATTTCTTCAATGGGAACGTCAGCTCCCTCAGCGTCGACCGGTACCCGTGAGGTTGCGCGACTGGAAAGAGGTGTATGAGGACTTTCCAGCTGATGAGGTTCGCACTCAAGCTGGTCGGTGCATGGATTGCGGCATTCCGTTTTGCAATAACGGTTGCCCACTCGGCAACCTGATCCCAGACTGGAATGATCTCGTGTACCGCGATCATTGGCGTCAGGCGATTGAACGTCTCCACGCGACGAACAACTTCCCTGAATTCACAGGTCGTCTATGTCCAGCCCCGTGTGAGTCAGCTTGTGTAGTTGGAATCAATCAGCCCGCGGTGGCGATCAAACAGGTTGAGGTTGAAATCGTTGATCGGGCATTCGAAGAGGGATGGATCACCCCGCAGATACCAACTTCAGTAACCGGCCGCAGGGTCGCAGTCATAGGCTCTGGGCCTGCTGGACTTGCGGCTGCGCAGCAGCTGACTCGTGCGGGCCACAGTGTGACGGTGCTTGAACGCGCTGATCGAATCGGCGGACTGCTGCGCTATGGAATCCCTGAATTCAAGATGGAGAAGCGCCATATCGATCGGCGGATCGATCAGATGTCGGCGGAGGGCACTGAATTCAGGACCGGCGCAATTGTCGGCGACAACGTTGATATAGAGGTCCTGAGAGCATCAAATGACGCAATCGTGCTCGCTTGCGGTGCAACCGCATGGCGTGATCTTCCCGTCCCTGGACGTGAACTCAACAACATCTATCAGGCAATGGAATACCTCCCGCATGCGAACCGAGTTCAACTCGGCGATATGGAGAAATCACCAATTGACGTGAACGGCGGGCACGTTGTGATCATCGGTGGAGGCGACACTGGGGCTGACTGTCTCGGAACCGCGCTTCGACAGGGTGCTGCATCGGTGACTCAACTCGAGATCATGCCGCAACCGCCCGAAACACGTGGCGCAGGCAATCCATGGCCTCAGTACGCAATGATTTATCGGGTTTCATCCGCTCACGAAGAAGGTGGCGAACGGATGTACAGCGTCAATACCGAGCGTTTCATTGACGACGGAAATGGGAATGTGAAGGCACTCGCTATTCACGAGGTCGAATTCGTCAACGGCGGATTCCAGAAGATTGAAGGCACCGAGCGGGAGATTCAAGCAGACTACGTCTTCCTTGCAATGGGATTTGTTGGACCTGAGAAGGGCTCCTGGCTTGACACCCTTGGTGTTGAGTTGGACGAACGAGGAAATGTCGCCCGCGATGATTCCTTCATGAGTTCTGTGCCGGGTGTATTTGTTGCCGGTGACATGGGCCGTGGTCAAAGTTTGATTGTGTGGGCAATCGCTGAAGGTCGCTCCGCCGCTGCTGGCGTCGACACGTACTTGATGAGTCAGTCACGACTGCCAACTCCGATCAAACCTGGTGATCGTCCACTGATGTAACTCGGATTGACGTTTTGACCTCACAGCGCAGTGAGTGTCATGTGTGGAACCCCTAAAACGCCTACGCTGTAGTTATGTCTCCCCGCATTGTTGTCGGTCTTACGGGTGTTCTCGTTCTTGCCATTCTCTCGGCTGGTTGCGCAGGGGGAGCGGCATCGAGTGCGGCAACTGTCGCTCCAATTCAGCCGACCTCATACGTGGTAAAAGAACTCGTTACAACGACGACAACCATTGCGCCTACTACGACGACCACTGTGCCTGGACAGATCGTCGATCCATATCAACACACCATCGTGTTAAACGACAATCCGTCCTACCTGGCGGATCTGTACAACATCTCGTTAGCCCAACTTAATGAGGCAAATCGGTCGAACCCCGACTACTCCGTGTTTCCTGTTGGCGGGACAGTGGTTATCCCAGCGGGAGCAATTATGCCGAATGCTGCATTGGTGCTGAATAGTCAAAATGCAAGCAGTGGATCAGCGACCGGCTGTTCCGTTCTTGAGCATGTCATCGTGCTCGGCGATAACCCAACGGTGGTAGCAGAGCAGTACTCCATCTCGGTTGAGGATTTAGCTCGAGCGAACGCGACGAATGCCACCTATCTCAGCTTCTTGCTCGGCGGAACGATTGCAATTCCTGTCGGCGACTGCTGATCTTGTCTCGCGTTATTTCTGACGCGGACCAAGATTTGGCCAAGACCGCTCGGGACGACTATTTCGACCTGAAACTTCACGGCGTCTGCGCTCCGTGAGTTGCCATTTGCGGCGCCAGCTCGCAGTTTCTGGACCAGCCACGCGATCTGCTGAACCACGAGCAGCCTTTCTGGCTGCGGTCCAGTAATCGCTCACTGATTCTTCGGACAGACGTCCAACAGCAGACTCGATACGTGCGTTGTACCGACGGGTGTTCTCACCTTCGATGGCAGTGAGGGGCTCGCCGAAGATCACCCGGGTTCGACCCGGACGTGGTTTCTTCATGCCCTTGCCGAAGATTGCGCCAGTTCCTTCGATATGCACCGGAACAACTGCGACACCCGTCTTTGCGGAAAGGTAGGCGGCGCCGCCTTTGAACGGCTGTGCCCATCCATCAGGCGAGCGACCGCCCTCTGGGTATATGAGCAAACTACGCCCATCGTCGATGAGTTCACGGAACAGTTCTGCGGATTGACGTCCGGTGGCTTCGCGATCAATTGGAATCGCGTTCAGTGCAAGTGCAGAGAACGCTGCCTTCCAGCGCTTATCAAAGAAATAATCGGCGGCTGCGGCAACGACGAGATCTTGTCTCCACTCTTTGGGTATTGCCCGGATCATCACCGACGTATCAAGGTGGCTGTGGTGATCAGGGGCAAAGATCAGTGGTGACGGGTCGTCAAGACGGGCAAGATCAGAAAGACGGTCTAAACCAAGCACTTCAGGCCGCGCAAGAACCGATGTCATGAGTTTCATCGGCCCAGCGGTGAATGCAGAACGTACAACCGACGCAAGCGGGCGTCGCGCCCAATCCGTTTCGAAGTTGCTTCCCAAGGTGTCGGGCTTCTCTGGGATTGAGATTCCTCGCGGAACAGTCGGAGCGCGGAACGGGAAGCCATATTTCGCAAGCGGTTTTGCAACAGATCGAATGGCCTGTTCGGTTCGCGCTGCCACCTGCTGGGCGCGTCTGGTGATATAGCGTTTAGAGGACATCGCTGTTATTTCACATCGGCAACCAGGACAGATGGCACGTGTAGGTGAGTGATTGACGGCGATCGGCCGACGACATCTGAGGCAAGTTCAAACGCGTCATCCATTGTTGAAGCCGGGGTGAATCCCATTCTTCGAACGGCGGTCGGGTCTCCTCCAACGATGATGACCTTTCCTGCCCATTGCTGGCCGTGTGCGCCCCAGTACCAGGCGTAAAACGGGTGAACACCGTGATACGCATTTCCGGTTCGGTACAAATGGCGGTACCACTCGTCCTCGGCATATCGCTTTTCCCATTTTTCTGACATCACTGCCGGGTCGGTGGTGTCTGCGAGTACCTCATCGAAGAAGTCGATGTAACTCGGGTGGTGCACCGGGTGGAAATCTCGGTAGGTCGGGTGAGTCATGATGATGACGCCACCCTCACGAACAAGCGGTTTGTTGCGGTACATGTTGAACATGTAACCCAGGCCCATACACATCACCAGGATCGGATTCATGATCGACTCAGGGTTGTAAGGGCTAATGAATGGCACGCCAAGAGTCAATATGTCGGTTTGGCCCTCGACTTCGACGATGTGTTGACGATAAACGTCTTCGAGGGTTCGTTCGTGAACGCTTTCCGTGAAACCGGCATAGACGCCCGTCATGGCGTACGGAGCCTCAATTCCGTGAAACATTTTGCGGGCGGCACGCCGAGGCATTCGATTAAGGGCTTTCGACGTCGCCAGATAGGTCATGCGGTCTCGGGCGGTCCATTCCCATTCACGCTTCGAGAGAAATTCGAAGGGCGAGGGGAACGCGTCTGTATTAATCGTTGATTCGATCTGGAAGACCTTGGGACCGTTGTCCCGCAGCACCTTTCCGAGTCGCCAAATTGAGTGGTGAAGGGCCGAGTGGTGGCGATCCATCAGACTGCGTGTGTTCTGCAACGATTCTGGATTGTGGTGATAACTGAGACAGCGATATGAAGCCACACCGGTAACGAGTGACTTCCAGCCGCCATCCATTGCAACCTGGTTCACATTGGCATACACCACTAGGTTTGACTCGGCGACACGCTTGTTGATCTCGAGCACTTCGCCATGATCAGTTTCACCCAACACAGCAAGGTTTTCGGGGTCCTCGGCATCGTGTTGATAGAGCGTTCCATTTGGGGCAAAGGCATCGAAGATTCGGTCGCCGAGCACATGACGAAGTTCGTAATCGTGCATGCGGCGGTGGAGGCCGAGGGCGGCAATGATGTGCACATCATCAACCCCCGCTTCAGCTGCGAGGTCGAGAACCGCCTCGATGATCCGTTGACGTGAATCAGGCCTACGCATCTTTGGGAGCGACAAACTTGCATCGTCGAAGCAGATGGTCAATTTCATGTCTGCGTGTAATAAGGCCCGCAGTGGCTCCATGTCGAGAGGATTCTCAAGAGCATCGCGGATAGCGCCTTGTGGGTCTTTCAAGCCAGGGAACGATTCAGCTGGGTAAATCACCCGGCTTCGATCTGACGGAAGGCGTTCCAAGCTGAATTTCTCACCGTGCCAAAACAGCATTGGCGGAGTTGAACGATCTACATCGAGCACAAATCCTGGACGTGGCATTACTGGTCCTCTCTTACGTCAAACGCGATTTTTACTGCACCACGTCGGCCAGCCGCAGCCGCATGGGCGAGTGCCTCGACATGTTGATCAAGGCGATAGGTGGCAGAGAGCAATCTCTCTGCTTCGATTCGGGTGGCAAGAGCGATGGCGAGATCAAATGTGCGAACATCGTTCCCTTCAATGTGTTCGGTGCCATAGGTGTATGCACCCAACAATGCGACCTCACGATGCCATAGGGGAGTGAGGTCAAGTTTTGTATCCCCGGGCATGCCGAGTAGGACGGCTGCACCACGAGGCCGCGTGATATTGATCGAAAGGCTGATCGACGAACTGTCTCCAACGGCATTGATCGTTGCATGAGCCCCTGAGGAGAGGCTCGCACCAATTCGATGGGCTCCTGACATGCGGCGAACCGCTCGGGCGATTTCATCTCCCGGTGCGACGACATCAGCTCCGAGGCCCTTTGCGAACCTCATCTGATGCGGATATCGAGCACCAGCGATGATGCGAGCATTCGGTACGGCCCCGCGGACAGCCGCAATTGCACCAAGACCCATCGTCCCGGCTCCAAGCACGGCAATGATCGGCGATTCAGTATCGGTGAGGTGATGATTGGTGTGCTGGGCTGCCATTAGCGCCGCATGTACTGATCCGGCCAGCGGTTCGACGAGCACTGCGGTTTCATCACTCATTTCGTCCGGCACGTGGTGCAGTTGCGAGTCATGAGCCCAGAACCAAGGCGCCCATCCGCCGCCGGTCGAGCAACAGAACCCGGTCTGTATTCCAGGTTTCAGATGGCCCCGAACGAGGTGGGCATAATCATCGCCATCTGCGGGTGCCGCAGATTCCCAAGGAGGAATCGCTCCGCGCGCTGCATGACCCAACACGGGTTCGATGACGACGCGCTGGCCGTTCTCGAGTTCTCCGACAATCTCATGTCCGGGAATGAAAGGGAACGACACGAAATCCTCGAAGTACGTCGACGCGTGGCCATCAATGAGGGCGAGGTCTGACCCGCAAATTCCGGACAGACGTGTACGAACCTTTGACCAGCCAGGTCCATTTGGTTCGCTCGGGTCTTCGACATTGCGAAGGTCGACTGGGGCGACGCGAGCCGACGCCTTGGGACTCGTTCCTGATAGCAGACGAGCAGCACCGAACCTGCGAACGTTGTGGCGTACTTGAAGGGCCCTCACAAGAACTGTCTCCGTTGCTCACGTTCTGAAAGCACCGGGCCGATTGGTAGGAGGCTTCTCGGACCTCCTCTGGCTTTCGACCAATGTTCAACGAGCCAGCCACGCTTGCGAGCAATCGCAGCAAGTCTCGTTTCAGGGTTGACGGCGACCGGGAAGCCAACTGCCTCAAACAGGGGGAGGTCAGACGATGAATCAGCATACGCAATGCATTCATCAAGTCGTAGGTTCTCTGCGTCACAGTAATCAGCAAGAATTTGGGCCCTTGCTTCACCTGTTGGCGGAACACTGGTCATTTCGCCAGACAATGTTCCGTCGGGCCGCACCGTCATCTCGGCGGCGACGATCTCATCGAAGAGTGGTTTCAAGCCTGCGACATTGAATGACAGCGCACCAGTGATGAGCACTGTCCGGTGTCCTGCGGCCCGGTGGGCCCTGACTCGACGGATGCCCTCTGGGAAACACTTCGAAATGATGAGACCAGTCAACATTGCATCGACATCCGTCTCAATCTGCTCAACTGGGGCATCGGCGTAGCGTCGATAGAAATGGCGAAGGAAATCCGTTCGATCTCTTCGGTCCATTCGGAGTAGTCCGGGCGCTTCGGCAAGAGTTCTCGCAACGTACTTCAATCGCTCCCGACTATCGAGGCGACGGGTTGCAAGCCATGAATAACTCTCGACAACATTCGATGCAATCAGCGTGTTTTCAAGGTCGAAAGCTGCAACTTGTCGTTTTGGATCAAGTACTTGGCTTCGGAGTCGCGTCATGCGATCGGTCGTCTTGACTTTGCCCGGAGTGCTCTTTACGCGGGCGTGCTCAATGATTGATGGCAAGTGAATTTCATGGACGTAGTGGGTCCAATCGACGACGCGAGGGTCAAAGCAGAATGCTTCTTGATCAGATTCTGGTAGGCCTTCCCAAAGTGACATGAGGTTGTCAACTTGGTAAATCGCTTCACATTCGGTGTAGAGCCCGTATAACTCGACGTATTCAAGTGCTCGTTCGACTTCTAATCGACGGGTTTCAAGGGTGGCTGCAAACTCAGCTTGACGTCCTCGTAGCGGCAACATCTGCATCGTTTGCTCGGCTCGTTCGATGGCTGTCTTTGCCCGAGATAACTGCGTTTGCACTTTTCCTCGACCAGGGAACCGCCACTCGGGAACGACAATTGGCTGGCCATCATTGTCATATAGCGGATGCTCGGTGAACCAGCTGCTGACGTGGTCCACGAGTGTTCGATAGCGCAACGGGTTAACACCACCAGACGCCACTTGCGTGATGAATGGAGCGTCCTCCGGTCCTGCTGCAGCAACAGCGATAATTGCGGCGACCACGATGTCCACGGGGATGACGTCAATCGTTCCCTCAGGAACACCCGGAAACTCTTTGAGGAGCCCACGGGCGTAACTGATGATGACCGGTTCGGCCATTCGAAAACCACGAATCCATCCAGGTCGAGGTTCCGCCCATGCTGATTCGATGATCGACGGTCGAACAATCGAGACCGGAACATTTCCCTTTGATTCAGTGAGCGCTTGTTCGCCCAACGCCTTTGTAAAGGCGTAAGCATCGGGCCAGCCGACTGACGCTGCTCGTGACCGGCCAGCATCGACAAGTTGATCTCTCACCCAGCGTTCTCTGAGTTGTTCAGTTTTGGCGGCTAGCGCCGGTGCGCCTGCAGCACCCAACTCGCTTCGGGCCCGCTTTCGGAACTCGCTGAGTTTGTCCGGCTGGCGTGATGCCGCCTCAGCATCGCCCTTTAGGCGACGGGCGGAGGCAACTTCTGATCGCCAATCGAGTCCGATAGAGAACGGGCCTTCTGATACGAGTTCTTCGGGAGCGGTGCCGCGCCTATTTCCAGCGACATAGCAAGTCGATACCGCAACGAGATGCGGTGTGATCCCGAGGTCGTGGCACAGTTCGGCAATACGCACCGGCCCAAGAAGATTGATCTCTACCGCCTGGTCGAGTGGCGAGTCGAACGAGACGGTCGCAGCAGAGTGAATGACGGTGTCCGCCGTTGAGAAAATGACTCGGTCTTCATCGGAGAGTCCAAGGCCGTCTGCGCTGACGTCACCGGCGATGGTGGTGATCCTTCGCTCACACATTTCCTCAAATGACTCGGCGGCGGTTGCGTGAAATTCTTTCAACCTGTCAAACGCGTCATTGGAAAGGATTTCTCGTGTCGTTCGTCGCGCTGCGGGAGTGCGTCGTCCGTCACGCACAAGAAGAATAAGTTCGCAGTCCGGTACGCCGCGTAACAGCCGCTCGACAAGAGCAGTTCCGACGAACCCGGTGGAACCTGTGATCGCAATGCGTCGTTTTGACAGTGACTGTGGAATCACGTCTCTCTTTCTATCACGTCTCTACCATTTGGTAGACAAACCTGCTACAACTGCCGTGTGGTTGGTAGGTCAACGCGTCTTCGAATACTTGATACCGCCCTCGATCTGTTTGGTTCTCGAGGAGTTGGAGCGGTGTCGCTTGACGACATCGCAGATGCGGTTGGGGTGAGAAAGCAGACGGTGTTGTATTGGTTCAAATCTCGGAGTGGACTCATCGATGCGGTACTGGACCATGCCGCTGACGAGCTACTTGTCGTTGTTGAGGCGGCGATTCGCTCAAAAGGTGACGACCCAATCGAGCGAGTAGATGCGGTTGTATGTGCAGTGTTTCGACCCGTCGTACGACGCCCTGCGCTACTGGGTCTTATTCGTGAAGTGATTCGCCTTGAAGAACATCACATCAACCATCTTCGTTCCAGGCTCGCAGTGGTGGTTGAACGTTGCGTGTCGTATCTGACAGTCGAAATGGAAAAGGGGCGTTTACGCAAATGTGACCCGATGTTGCTTGCCGGAATTCTCTACTCAACAGTGTCTGGGACTGGAACCGAGCCCATCGTGCTTGAAACCTTCGGATGGAGCCCAGATGCTGCAGGTCTTCGGCAAGTTCGCCGTGAACTCCGCGGATTTGTGAGGGCGGCATTGCAGCCAAGCCGGTAGCCAGACAATGGTCAACTACCTGTGTTTCGGACTCGATTCGCATGTCGTTGAAGCGCAAGATCAACGAGTTGATTGATGAGCTCTGCGTACGACATGCCACTTTCGGTCACCATCTTTGGGTACATCGATATTGGCGTGAATCCGGGCATGGTGTTGATCTCGTTGAAGAGAATCCCGCGTCCGGGCTGCTCATAGAAAAAGTCGCAACGCGCGAGACCTGAACACCCGAGCGCATGAAATGCAGCGACAGCCAGTCGTTTGATCTCTTCTGCATCAGTCGCAGGTAGTTCGGCAGGGATTGCGGATGACGATTTACCGTCGAGATACTTGTCTGAGTACGAGTAAAAACGATCTGCTGGAATTACCTCACCCGGAGGGAATGTTACGGCGTCCTCGTTGCCAAGAATTGCCACTTCGATTTCGCGGCCGAGAATGCCCTCTTCTATAAGGATTGTCGAATCATAGGAAAAAGCAGTATCCACAGCGGCCGCGAGACCGTTGTCGTCGTCAACGCGTGAAACCCCGACTGAAGATCCCATATTCGCAGGCTTCACGAAACATGGATAGCCAAACTCCTCTGCGACGGTCGCGGAAATATCCTCAATCTGGATGTGATCTGAGAAGCGAAAAGTGAGGTGTTTCGGGATCGGGATGCCGGCCGCTGCTACGAGAGTCTTAGCAACTGACTTGTCCATCGCTGCCGCAGAGCCAAGCACTCCAGAGCCAACGTAGGCAACATCAAGAATCTCAAGTAGCCCCTGGATAGTTCCGTCCTCGCCGAGGGGGCCGTGTAGAAGTGGTACGACGACGATCGGGTCAGTGGTTGTCGAACGCAGTTGAGAAACGACTTCGAATGGGGTCGTTCTCGCACCCTGAGGCGAGAGCACTCCGTCGTCCGGAAGGGCAGTCTCGGGATCAGAAAACGGATCTTCGATGACGTTCCATTCGCCCTCTCGAGATATTCCGACGAGAGTGACATCGTGCTGATTTCGATCAATTGCTGCGCACACGTGCCATGCGGTCGAGCAACTTACGTGGTGTTCTGCTGATCGGCCACCAAACAGGACGACGAGATGGGTGCGAAGTTTGACCACGCCCCTCACGGTACTGTCCATAGTTGTGCAGTTGAAGGCATCCAGAATTGCGGCAATCGTCGATGGTCAACTTGTTGGAGAAGACGTCGTCGTCGATGGAGTGCAATTTGATTCCCGGGCTGACATCGAAGGTCGGCTTTTTATAGCGATTGAGGCGGACCGCAACGGTCATGATTTCGTTTCCAACGCGTTTTCCATGGGTGCTACGTGTGCCCTTGTCTCGCAATCCCTGACTGACCAGCACGAGTCGATGGTCGTGGTGGCTGACACCTTGCAAGCATTCACATCGCTTGCACGTGAAGTACGAAGGTCCGAACTGGCGAATGCAGATGTCGTCGGCGTCACAGGGAGCGTTGGTAAAACATCGACGAAGAATTTGATTGCTGGTGCGCTCTCATCCTTGAACGTGTCGTCGAGTTTGAAGAGTTTTAATAATGAGCAAGGCGTTCCGTTTACCATCCTTAATGCATCCGGCGACTGTGAGGTCGTCGTAGTAGAGATGGGGATGCGTGGATTTGGCGAGATTTCACATCTGTGCGAGATCGCTGTGCCAACGATTGGTGTTGTCACTTGCGTGGGCGAAGCGCATACGGCGCGTCTAGGAGGCATCGAAGGTGTAGCCAAGGCCAAGGCAGAGTTAGTTGAAGCGTTACCTGCATATGGGACAGCGGTATTGAATGCAGATGATGAACGTGTGGCCGCAATGGCAGGTCATTGTTCTGGATCGGTTGTTACCTACGGGGTCGGCGCGGATGTTTCAGTGTCACGTTTTCAGCCGGACAAGTTTGGTCGGTACAGGTTTGGGTTCTCTTCACCGTGGGGGAGTGGCGAGATTGGGCTGCAGGTGCCTGGTCAGCACATGATGCAGAATGCCCTCGCTGCGATTGCCGTCGGCGGGGCGCGGTCCGTTCCGATTGAACAGATCGTTGCCGGAATTGAAACGATTACTGCCGAGGATCATCGCATGGTTCTGCACCCATTTGAGTCGGGGTCGGTGCTCATCGACGATTGTTACAACGCAAATCCGACATCGGTTGCTGCCGCATTGCAGACCGTTGCGAACCTGGAACTCGGGAAGAAGATCGCAGTTTTAGGCGAGATGGCCGAAGTCGATGATCCTGATCGTGCACACAAAGACGTTGCGACGCTTGCTGAAGAATTTGGTATCGATGTGGTAGCCATCGACACCGACTTGTACGGGGTTGCCGCCCATCACGATGTGCCGGATTTTGTGCGCGAAGCACTCATGAACGGCAATGCTGCGGTGGTGGTGAAAGGCAGCCGTGTTACTGGCCTTGAACGAATCGTTGATGGCCTAAAACCCGGTTAGTGCAGACGACTTGGACCAGTCTCGGGAATCGAAGCTGGCTCTCCGTCCAGGAAATCGTTGGGGCCGAGCCTTCCCAAGTCTGACCAAGCGCCATTCAACGCTGCTGCGAGGGCGCCGACTGCAAGAACCCATCGGGCTCCCACAGCGTCCATGATTGGTCCACCAAGCAAGTTGCCAATCGGTATTGATCCGCCGAACGACATGAACCAGAGCGGCATGATCGATGCCCTCTCACCATCGGTGAGGTTGTGTTGGAGCTCGGTCATCATGGCGGTTGCGAGGAGGAAGTAGACAGCTCCGAGCAGGAATGACACCGGAAGTGCAAGGGCGAAGTTGCTGGTGAGAGCGAAGAGAAAAAGGAACACTGCGAAGAGTCTGAAACTCCAACGAATCAGCAGGTGTCGTGAAACGTCTGAGAAAACTGTTCCGACGGATAGTGCACCTAGAAAAGCCCCCAAACCCCAGATGATGTAGAGAATTTTGTACGAACCGCTATCTGCCGCCAACCCAAGATTCAGCCTTGCCACCGAAGGAAAGAGGCCGATATACGGAAGGCTCACGATTGAAAAAATAAACATCGACCGCAGAAGCACCAGGAGCACCTTCCTGCGTCTGGCGAGTCCGACCCCTGTCGTGAGGGCCCGCCAGCCTTTGGCAGTGTTCATGCCCTTGATTACTGGCAAGTGATTTCTCGCCAATGGAATCATCACGAATGAGTACGTCGCGGCATTTATAAGGAAGAGCTGCCAGAGGTCAAGACCGACCCAACCAAGAAAGGCTGCCAGTGATGGCCCCGCAATTCGGCTCCCATTGATCATGGCGGAATTTAGGCTTACGGCTCCGCCAATGTCTTCTCTCGGGACGAGTGTTGGGAGGCTTGCATTAAACGCCGGTGCTTGCACCGTGTTCGAGATTCCGATGGCTAACTGAATCGCAAAGATTGTCCAAATCGGTGCATGCCATTTTGCAAGACCGGCCAGTACGAGTGAAAGCGTCATCATTGACGCTTGCATTGCGAGGATCAAGTGCGTTCGGTTTACTCGGTCTGCAAGTACCCCGGCTGGCACTGACCCAAAGAGCATCGGTCCGAGTTGAGCGAATACCAGCAGACCTACGAATGCTGCGGATCCGGTTCGAACATCAAGATAGGCGGGGAGCATGAAGTTCTGCATCCATGTACCAACATTTGAAAGAGACGCGCCGATAAACAACACCCGGAAATGGCGGTGCTGGAGCGCGGAACGCGCGGTTCCAGGTCGACGCGTAGAAGTAGTGGTACTCATGGGGGCATCGCAAACCTACATGAACGTTTCGCCTGCGACATGATTTCTTGCGCGTGGTCGCAGGGTCAATTGCCTCGGAAGGACGGTCTTTTTCTACCTAGGAGAGGATGTCAACATACGTCGTCAGCATTGATGGAGGGCCCGAGAGCAGAAGAGTCGTCAGCACCGTGTCATTCCATCGGTCAAGCTCTTCCTTAATCTTCTCGGCGGGTCCGACGAGAGCGACATCTTCAACCATTTTGAGAGGAATCGCCGCAGCTGCCTCATCTTTTTTCCCCTGCAAGTAGAGCTCTTGAACCTTGAGCGCAACGTCCTCGTATCCCATGCGGGCAAACACATCGAAGTGAAAGTTTGCTCCTTTTGCTCCCATTCCTCCGGCATACAGAGCAAGCATCGGCCGAACCATGTCGGCACAGGCTTCGACGTTATCACCCGGAATGACCGTTACCGGAGCAACGACCTCAAAATCATTGGCCTTCGAGAGATTCCCCGATGCAGTGAACCCCTCGTTGAGGCATGAAAGATAAAAGTCATTTTCGGACGGTGAGAAAAAGAGCGGTAGCCAACCGTCGCAAATTTCTGCGGCGAGCGCCACGTTCTTGGGGCCTTCGGCTCCTAAGTAGATCGGGATGTCGTTTCTCAACGGGTGAACGGTCGATTTGAGGGGCTTGCCTAATCCACTTGCGTGTTCGCCGTCGTAGGGCAGGCGATACTGATTCCCGCTATGCGTGACCGGCTGATCTCTTTGAAGGATTGATCGAATAATCGAGATGTACTCACGGGTACGCTCGAGCGGACGTCTATATGGCTCGCCGTACCACCCTTCGACGACCTGCGGGCCTGAAACGCCGAGACCAAGAATGAATCGACCGTTCGAAAGATGGTCGAGCGTCATTGCCGCCATAGCGGTTGCGGATGGGGTTCTGGCCGACATCTGGATGATGCCCGTTCCGAGCTTGATCGATGAAGTTGACGCACCCCACCATGCAAGGGG
>JALRDI010000362.1 GCA_023257035.1 Ilumatobacteraceae bacterium
GACCTCGCTGCTCCATGTAGGTGTGAGGGCCACCCCAATACTGCATGAGAAACCGAGTCAAACGGTCTTTTGCCGGCTCAAAATCTGGATAGTCCGGATACAGCGGCGCAAGCAACGCATCATCTGCGATGCCGTCATAAAACGCAGCTACCAGATCACGAAAAAATGGTTCACCACCGACGCGCTCGTACAGGGGGGTGTCGTTCACGCTCACAGCCTATGCAGCGTTCAGGAGTCGTAGGTCGGCTCTTCCCAATCTGAGAAGATGGTCCCAAGTCCGTCTGAAACCTTGTCGGGGAACTGCGGCGCACGCTTTTCGAAGAACGAATTGATGCCTTCTTTTACGTCTTCAGATCGACCCCGCTCCAAGATGCCGCGGCTATCAACCTTGTGAGCTTCCATTGGATGATCAGCACCAAGCATTCGCCACATCATCTTTCGCGCGACGGCAATCGAAACCGGAGCGGACGATTCAGTCAGGCGGCGAGCAAGGGCGTACGCCGCAGGCAGCAAATCATCTGGCTCATGAACTGATCGGACAAGTCCTCCGGCCAGAGCATCTTCTGCTGGGAACACCTCACCTGATGCAACCCATTCCATCGCCTGGCTGATTCCGACCAGTCGAGGAAGGAACCAGCTCGACGCGGCTTCAGGCACGATGCCCCGACGCGAGAATACGAATCCAAACTTTGAAGACGTCGAAGCGAGACGAATGTCCATCGGAAGGGTCATCGTGACACCAACGCCCACCGCAGCGCCGTTGATGGCACCAATCACCGGCTTCTTCGATTCGTAAATACGAAGGCTGACGGTTCCGCCGCCATCACGGGGAACGCCATTGCGCCCCATAACGTCCGAGCCACCTCGCGAAAATGTTCCCTCACCTGAAGAAAGGTCCGCTCCGGCGCAGAATGCTCGACCACGACCCGTGAAGATGACCGCCCTCACATCATCATTCGCATCCGTGCGGTCGAGCGCATCGAGGACCTCGTAACGCATACGCTCGGTGAACGCATTCATCTTGTCGGGACGGTTCAACCAGATGGTCGCAATTCCATCGTTGATCTCAAGTTCGATCTGTTCGTAGGTGGATGGGTCAAGATTGGTAGGTGCAGCCATCCCTACATCATGGCCGGACGGTCACACGTCAAGGAATTTGGAGGCAGCCGTGCCAGAACCAATTGTTCCGATAAGCGCCCCAAACAGCACCACAATCAGGCCGACACGCCACTCATAACCGTCGACCACAACGAGAGCCGTCATACCCGAATTCGCCGGGAATGTCTCGACGCCGGCGGTCCAACGACCGTTAATAAACCACATTGCAACAGATGCAACAGCGCCACCTGCAACGCCTTGCAAGAGCCCTTCGAGCATGAACGGCAAGCGAATAAACCAGTCGGTCGCGCCGACCAGTTTCATCACCTCGATCTCGCGACGGCGGGCGAACATTGCAGTTCGAATCGTGTTCCAGATGAGCAAAGAGGCGGCGATCATCAACGCAATCCACAAACCAGTCGTGTACGTCGACACGAACCCTTGGAGTTTCGAGATGAGATCTAACTGTTCTTCTGCAAGTTGCACCGAATAGACATTCGGTAACTCAAGGTAGCGATCACGTAGGCCTCGCAGAATTTCGACCTGCGTGGCGTCAAGCGGAACGACCTTGTACTGAGTGGGGATATTCAATTCGGTGAGTTGAGCCCGCGTCACCGGGTCACCAGCAAACAGTCGGTCTGCATCGGCGAGTGAACATGCAACATCGCAGTACGACCACGCCTCGATCGTGACTCCCTGCTGCTGCCCGAGGGCGTCTTCGATCACGAGGCGTTGCTCTTCACCGGCACCTGAGTTCACGTACACGATCATTTCGACGCCTCCCTCCCACTGGGAGAGCAGATTGTCGAAACCATGCTGAATAATGAGAGTGAGCCCAAAGATCAACAGCGACACCGCCGCAGTGATCACCGATGCGACTGACAGGGTCGGATTTCGCCGAATACTTTCACCCGTCTCGCGGAACATGTACCTGAGTCGAGAGATCATTGGTACACCCCTCGCTCTTGGTCACGCACAATGACCCCGCGGTCGAGTTGCACCACACGACGGCGCATTGCGTCAACGATCCGTCGGTCGTGGGTTGCCATCACCACCGTTGTCCCCGTGCCGTTGATGCGGTCGAGGAGGCGCATAATTCCCTCGCCAGTTCCAGGGTCAAGGTTTCCTGTCGGTTCGTCTGCAACAAGGATGAGGGGCCGATTCACAAATGCTCGCGCAATCGAGACCCGTTGTTGTTCACCGCCCGATAGTTGGTGCGGAAAGCGATCTTCTTTGCCTGACAGGCCAACGAGGTCAATCACGGCAGGAACCTGCTGGGAGATCACGTGCTGCGGTTTGCCGATGACTTCAAGAGCGAAGGCAACGTTCTCAAACACCGTCTTATTCAGCAGAAGTTTGTAATCCTGAAAGACGTTGCCGATATTCCGGCGCAATTGAGGAATCTGATTCGACGACATGTCGACGATGTCGCGACCTGCCACAAATACCGAGCCCTCCTCGGGACGTTCCTGCCGGTTAATCAACCGCAGCAACGTGCTCTTGCCCGAGCCTGAAGGACCGACCAGAAAAACGAATTCCCCTTTGGGCACATCGAAACTCACACCGTCAAGGGCGACGACGTCAGTCGAATAACGCTTGGTGACATTTTCGAGCCGAATCATGACAACGTTGAGGGTAGTTCGCCATTCTCCACCGAATGGTTCAGGCCTCTTCCTCCGATGAGCGACGCCAACGGAGGTAACCCTCCATGAACTCGTCAAGATCTCCGTCAAAGATTCCAGAAACGTTTGCCGACTCAACCTCGGTCCGGAGATCTTTCACCATCTGATACGGCTGCATCACAGCAGACGGTCTGCGCTGCACAAATCTTGAGCTAATCACTGCTGCGGGCCTCCCATTCGCGTCACACTGTAAAGCATACGCATATCGTTACGATCAAATGCCGATTTTACTTCAAGATAAGC
>JALRDI010000008.1 GCA_023257035.1 Ilumatobacteraceae bacterium
GCAGCAAAGGCTGTTGAACCCAAATATCGGCGTATTGCTTGCTGATGAAGTACCGATAACGCCGTTGCCACCGAGCGGACACTACAGCAGTCCATAAATGAAACAGTTGGCAACTACGACCAAAACTTCTGGAAAAATCGCGAGAATTCTCCAACTTCATGCTCTTGACGGCATGAGCGCAACGACAACAGCGACATCAACTTCTTCCGACTGGGCCGGAACCGCCAGATTTGGACTCCTTTATTCATCACTGGCAGGAGGCGTTGCCTACGCACTCGATCAACGGCTCGACCACAACGGTCAAACGACGCTGTTCATCATGGTCTTCACCGTTGGATTCTTCACCTCATGGATCCGCACAATGCGAGCCTGAATTGCACGGTTGGGTTCTGCCGCAAATACCCGAACCTGCGACGATCGCTACATGACGATCAGCAACGTTCTCTTAGTTCACGGCGCATGGCACGGTGCCTGGTGTTGGGCCCCACTCCAACAAGCACTCGACGAACGAGGGATCTCATCCCACGCAATCGATCTTCCCGGTCACGGAATTTCTCCTCTTCCGCTCGGAGATCTGCATGGTGACGCGGCTGCTGTCGTTGCCGCACTCGAGTCACTACCGCCAGACACATTGCTCGTTGGCCACTCATACGGCGGGGCGGTCATCTCACAAGCCGCATTGCATAGCGACCGCATTGCCCACCTGATGTACATTGCCGCATTTGCCTTACAGCGAGGCGAGAGCGTGAACGGATTTCTGCGAGGTGCTCCCCGCCACAAGGTTGAACTCAGCGAGATCATCGTCCCCTCTCAGGAAGGGCGCACCACCCTTGACCTTGAACGCGCCGGAGATCTGCTGTACCCCGGAAGCAGCGCCACAACTCGTTCTGCAAATGTTCGCCGCCTCAGCCCTCAGCCCATCGTCACGATGACCCAAGAGGTCGAGGGGCCTTCAGATCTGAATGTTGATTCGACGTATGTTCTCTGCAATCGTGACCGTGCGGTCCACCCAGAGCATCAGCGCATCATGGCTAATCGTTGCTCGACGATCATCGAACTCGACAGCGACCACTCACCGTTCGTTGACGACCCTGCAAGCATTGCCGAGATCATCAATGGGATCGTGAACGGATGAAAGTTCGAATCGGAGTCGGTCTCGGTGTTCGAACCGAGCTCAATGGCCCAGAATTCCTAACCATCGTCGACGAACTCGAACGTCTCAACTTCGACTCTCTGTGGCTGTCAGAACGAATCAATGGGCCGGCACCAGACCCACTCATCGCATCTGCTGCAGCAATCGGCCGAACAACGAACCTCAAACTTGGTACCAGCGTTCTCGTTCTCCCGGGTCGCAACCCGGTGATTGCCGCAAAGGAAATCGCGTCGCTGGCGGCAATGTCCAATGGCCGATTTCTGCCTGCGTTCGGTTTGGGGGCGGTTGACCCCGTCGAACAACGAGCCTTCGGTGTGCAACGAGGCGAACGAGCAAAGATGTTCAACGAAATGCTGCAGATCATGCGTGCCTGCTGGACAGGTGAACCATGCAGCTTCGACGGTGAGCATTACCAAGTTGACAACATTCGAGTTGGGCCTGTCCCGAATCGGCTCGATGTGTGGCTCGGTGGAATTGCCGAAAGTGAATTGAAGCGGGTTGGACGCTTTGGTGACGGGTGGCTTCCTTCGTTCGTTACCCCGCAAGATGCTGCGGACGGCCGAAGAACGATCGAGCAGGTGTTGCGCGAGCACGACCGTGAAATTGAGGACGATCACTACGGAGTTCTCATTCCCTATGCAACTGGTCCCGTGCCAGAAGCACTGTTGGCAAATCTCGCGAAACGCCGGCCAAATCTTGACGACCCCTCTCAGCTCGTGCCGTCATCATGGGAGGAGTTGTGCGGGCTCATCGAGCAGTTCATTTCGGTTGGAACAACCAAATTTGTTGTTCTCCCCATGACCGAACCAACATCGGTGGAAGGCTGGGTTGACCACCTTCAAGAACTCGCATCTGTCGTACTCCCGCTTGAAAGAGAACTCTGATGAGTGATGGCTTCCGTCGACCCCAGCACGAGGTGACAGCAACTGATGCTCTCTTCGAGCCAGGCGAGAATGGAACCTGGGTCGCAACGAAATGGGCTCAAGGGCCTTGGAATCCCGAGCATTGCCATGGCGCGCCACCAGCCGCGCTTCTCGTGCGGGAGGTTGAACAACACAGCGGAGACGAGTGGCAACTCAGCAGGATCACCATCGAACTCCAACGGCCGGTTCCTGTTGGGAGACCACTCACCCTCGTCACGGAGGTTGAGCGTCCTGGTCGAAAGATTTCTGTCGTTGGCGTCTCCATGCGAGATGGCGAAGTTGAGGTTGCAAAAGCGAGAGCACTACGCATCCGCACCCAGCCCACACAAGTGCCTGCGGCGGGAGAAGGTTTTCCAATTCCCGATGACGGACCTGCGATGAAATCGGTTCCGGTATCGATGAATGAAGACCACGCCTTCGCGTCTGATGCCTGTGAACATCGATATGTGACAGGTGGCTGGGATCAACAAGGACGTGCTGTCGTGTGGATCAGACTTCGACTGCCGGTCATTGCGGGCGAAGTTCCAACAGGTGCCCAGCGTGTTGCGGCAGCGGTTGATTTTGGCAACGGAGTCTCAGCGCGAGTTGAACACCTCACCTGGCTGTACATCAACCCTGATCTCACGATTCACTTCGTTCGCCCACCTGAGGGCGAGTGGATCTGTCTCGATGCCCGAAGCGAATACGGAAACCTTGGCGGCGGACTCGCCGCATCGACCGTCCACGACGAGCGCGGTCCCGTCGGGATTTCAGCGCAAAGCCTGCTCGTCGAACCTCGCTAAATCTGCAGCGTCAACGATCTGCCGCAATGCGTGCAATCGCGTCTAATGCTGCAGGATCTTTCAATGAGTCCCTACTCGCAACATCATCGGCGCGAGCACCTCGCAATATCTTCTTTACCGGGAGCTCTAATTTCTTACCGCTCAACGTGGTTGGAATGACATCGACAAAATGAACCTCATCTGGAACGTGCCTCGGCGACAG
>JALRDI010000089.1 GCA_023257035.1 Ilumatobacteraceae bacterium
TGCACCGTGACGATCTCGATCAAGCCTTCAGATGAGCCCTCGAACAATGCTCGATGAACTTCAGAGAGTTCAAGTTGGTGAACCTTGACCGCTCGACTTCGGAAACGTTCTTTCGCCTGTGCTGCAGTAAAGCCAACTCGCGCGAGTTCGGGCTCGGTGAAGATGCACCACGGAGACATCGTGCTGGCCTGAGCGCGACCGGGCAAAAACATGTCGCGAATCGCGAGGGAGGCGTCGGCGACTGCTGTGCTGGTGAGTCGAGGGCGACCCGCTGCAGCATCTCCGACGGCATAAATGCTGGTGACAATCGTTCGGCTGCGGGCGTCAACATTGATGCCTGCAGATGTTGCAACAATGCCAAGGCGTTCGAGGCCAAGAGTTGTTACGGAGGACGAACGTCCGGCCGCGACGAGTAGTTGGTCGGCGAATAGTTCTCCGCGAACGGTTTCGACGAAGACGCGTCCATCTTCGTAGCGGGCAGCAAGAATTGGTTCGCCAACATGAACATCTACGCCGTCATTTCGAAGCACCTCAGTAAGGCGTTCGCTGAGTTGTGGCTCTTCGCGGGGAAGAATGCGCGGCCCTGTCTCGTAGAGCTGCACCTTTGAACCAATTCGGGCGAGTGCCTGCGCTGACTCAACTCCTACTGGGCCCGCTCCGATAATGATGATGTCGCTCGGCGGCGATGGGAGGTCATACAGGGTTTCGTTCGTGAGAAACGGCACCTCAGAAATGCCTGGAATCGGAGGGACCGAAGGCGTGCTCCCGGTCGCAATGAGGACGAAGCGGCCTTCGAGGGTCTCGGTTCCTTCTTCTGAAGTGACCTCAACGGTCCTCGGACCGGTAACGACAGCCGTACCGACGTGAAGTGAAACACCCCATTCGATTACTGATGCCGCGTCAGAGACATGCGAGTGCACTGATTCCCGGGCGGCAAGCATTGCTTCCCACGCGGTCGCCGGGTCGGGCGCCGCAAGTTGTCGATGGCGAACGGTGGCCTCGAGGAGGGCCTTCGATGGAATTGAGCCACTCCATACGTTGGTGCCGCCGATACGTCCACCGTCAACAGCAGCAACTCGAAGTCCCAGCTCTTGAGATGCCAAGCGCGCTGCGGTGAGCCCAGCTGGACCGAGTCCAACAATCACCAAGTCGTACGCACGTGCCACAACATGAACGGTACAGCGATGGTGCCGGTGATGACGAGTGACGCGGATCCGGTGTCGATGTGTGCTGTCATATTGGCGTGCTCACAAAGCGTCATTTCACCGCTCTGCTACTGGTGGCTACCTACATTGGAATGACGGCGTGTAGTAGCGACGACCCAATTTCTGAACCCGCTTCAGTGACAATCGCTGGGGTAGGCGAACTTCCCGGGCCGGTTCAGCGCGTCGATGCCGTTGCTCCATCTGAAAGCGGTGCAAACTCCGATGAGCCCCCAGCGGTTCGGCCGTCAGATCTTGGCCTACCGACTCTTGGCGAGTTGGTTGCTGGCAACCGAGCGATCATGATCGGAGACTCGATCTTCGCCTCGACCGCACCGCGATTCAGCGGCTCAATGTGCGAACGGCTGAATGAAGCCGGATGGGACGTTGAGATCGACGCGGAACCAGGGCGTTTCATCGCATTTGCCGTCGACGTGCTCGATGCGAGGCTCGCTCCTGAAAATGGTCTCGACTGGGACCTCGCCGTGATGTTTTTTGGGAGCAATTTCAATGGCAGTGTCAACAATTTCAGGTCGACGCTGGAAACATTGCTCGATCGTCTTTCGCCGCGACCGATTCTGCTGCTCACGGTGACCGAGTTCCAGCAAAGCCGGATCGAGGTCAACGAGATCATTCGCGAAGTCGCTGCAGAGCAGCCGAACGTGCAGATTCTCGATTGGGCACGAATCACTGCCGCCGAGCCTGGCTTGCTGAATTCCGATGGGCTCCATCTTTCGACTGCGGGCAAGAACCGGATCACGACTGAGATGGCGCTCGCGCTGGGAACCGCTCCGACGTTGGCGACCAACGGTGAGGGGGAGTGTTTACCCACGCTGTTCACCGAAGATGAAACTCGTGCCGCTCAGTTAGCGAAAGAGCAATCAGAGGGCTGACTGCTCGTAGCCTGTGGGGGTGCTGCAGGCCCGAACCCTTTCCGTTGAAGTTGGCGGAAAACATGTCGTCGAAGATGCGACCTTTACGGTTTCGCCTCGCGACAAGGTGGGCATTGTTGGGCGAAACGGTGCAGGTAAAACCTCGCTCTTTAAAGTTCTTGGCGGTGAAGCCGAACCTTCGGCCGGCGCTGTCGTTCGAAAAGGTGGGTTTGGTTATCTTCCGCAAGATCCACGCGTTGGTGGCGTGCACGACTCTCGTCGAGCGATCACCCATGTTCTGTCTGGACGAGAGATTGATGAGCAGATAACGCGGATCGAGAAACTGCGGATCGCAATGGAGGAATCTCCGTCAGATGAGGCTGTGGCGAAATACTCTCGCGCCGAGGAAACCTTCCGAGTGAATGGTGGCTATGCGGCCGAAAGTGAAGCCCGCGCAATCGCCGCCGGTCTTGGGCTTGGTCAAGACCGTATGGAACTCGAATTAGGAGTTTTGTCCGGTGGCGAACGGAGGCGAGTTGAACTCGCCCGAATTCTGTTCGCAGGCTCTGATGTGCTCTGCCTTGACGAACCGACGAACCACCTCGACATTGATGCCAAGCAGTGGCTCCTCGGCTTCCTCCGCCAGTATCGGGGGGCATTGCTCGTGATTAGTCACGACCTTGAGTTGCTTGATGAGGCGATAACTCGCGTGCTGCATCTCGATCGGCCAAATGAGGGAGATACAGGCCAGCTCATCGAATACCGGGGGACCTATAGCCAATATGTTGCTGCTCGCGCCGAAGATGAGCGACGGTTGGCGAAGATGGCGGCTCAGCAAGAGCGAGAAATCGCTCGAATGCAGAAAGTTGTCGATCGCTTCGGTGCCAAGGCGACGAAAGCGGCTATGGCGCACAATATGGAGAAGCGAATCGCGCGCCTTGAATCTGATCGGGTTCATGCCCCGGATAAGGGTCGACGTATTGAAGTCAGATTCCCTGACCCGCCTCCGTGTGGAGTCACCGTCGTGACTGTTGAGCAGTTGTGTAAAGGCTATGGAGGGCCTTCGGTGTTTGAAGACGTGGGTTTTGACCTCGGGCGAGGCGAACGACTGCTCGTGCTCGGTCTCAACGGGGCAGGTAAAACCACGATGCTTCGAATTCTCGCCGGCGAAATCGCAGCCGACCTTGGAAACGTTGACTTCGGCTATCAAGTTGAGGTTGGGTATTACGCGCAGGAGCACGACAACCTCGACCCTGATCGAAGCCTCCTTGACAACCTCCGGCGGTCTGTCCCCTCAGGAGTTGGCCTCACTGAAACACAATTGCGGGGCCTGCTCGGGATGTTTGGCCTCAGCGGTGACAAGGTCATGCAAACCTCGGGGACCTTGTCTGGGGGAGAGAAGACCAAACTCGCCCTGGCCATGTTGATGACAGGCCGAAACAATTTGCTGTTGCTTGATGAGCCAACGAACAACCTTGATCCGGCCTCGCGCGAAGCGGTCGGAGATGCACTTTCAGAGTGGCCTGGAGCAATGATTCTCGTGAGTCACGACACCGAGTTTGTTGAACGTCTCTCTCCGACCAAGGTGCTGTTGCTTCCCGATGCCGACGTTGACTACTTCAACGATGAGTGGCTCGAACTCGTCGAGTTGTCGTAACAGAAGCCTGCGTAGCGATCGGTACCTGAAGCGCTAACGCGTTTGGTTGCTTCGTCAGCGATTACTTGACGTTGACTCGAACGGGGCGGGTTGCTGCTTCGGCTTTGACCTGTTCGAAAAAGTCGTCGCCTTTGTCGTCGACGACGATGAACGCGGGGAAGTCTTGAACCTCGATCTTCCACACCGCTTCCATCCCGAGTTCTGGGTACTCCAATACCTCGACGGAAGTGATGTTGTCCTGCGCAAGTCGTGCTGCAGGTCCACCAATTGAGCCGAGGTAAAAACCGCCGTAGCTATTGCACGCATCGGTGACCTGTCGAGAGCGATTGCCCTTTGCAAGCATGATGAGTGAGCCTCCCGCTGCCTGGAATTGCTCAACATATGAGTCCATGCGGCCTGCTGTGGTCGGTCCGAAGGATCCCGATGGCATTCCTTCAGGGGTCTTCGCAGGGCCGGCGTAGTACACGCAGTGATCTTGCAGATACTGCGGCATCTCCTCGCCGGCATCGAGACGCTGTTTGATTTTTGCGTGAGCGATATCGCGGGCGACGACCATTGGCCCCGAAAGCATGACCCGGGTCTTCACCGGATAATTCGACAACTCGGCGCGAATGTCGGCCATTGGGCGATTGAGATCGATGCGAACGACCTCGCTGCCATCGAGATCACTCTCGGTGGTGTCAGGCAAGAAGCGTGCCGGGTCGTGTTCGAGTTGCTCGAGGAACACGCCCTCGGCGGTGATCTTGCCAACCATCTGTCGGTCGGCTGAGCATGAAACTGCAATCGCAACGGGGCACGAGGCGCCGTGGCGAGGAAGTCTCACGATTCGCACATCGTGGCAGAAATACTTGCCGCCAAACTGCGCACCAATACCGGTATTGCGGCTGAGTTCGAGCACCTTCGCTTCAAGTTCAACATCTCGGAATCCATGTCCGAGGGCTGAGCCCTCGGTGGGAAGGCCGTCGAGGTAGCGAGCCGAGGCAAGCTTTGCTGTTTCAACTGCGAATTCAGCGGACGTGCCGCCGATTGCAATCGCAAGGTGATATGGAGGGCAGGCGGCGGTACCAAGTGACTGCATCTTTTCGTAGATCCATGGCAGCAACGTGTCTTCGTTGAGCAGCGCTTTGGTCTCTTGGTACAGGTAGCTCTTGTTCGCGCTTCCACCACCTTTTGCCATGAACAAAAACTTGTACTCGTCGCCCTCTGTGGCGCTGATCTTGATCTCGGCAGGCAGATTGGTGCCCGTGTTCTTCTCTTCGTACATATCGAGAGGAGCCATCTGGCTGTACCGAAGGTTGGACGTTTGGTAGGTGTCCTGCACGCCTTGGGCAATGGCGACTTCGTCGCCGCCTCCGGTGAACACCATCTGGCCTTTCTTGCCTTTGACAATTGCGGTTCCCGTGTCTTGGCACATGGGGAGCACGCCCCCTGCAGCGACCGCTGCGTTTTTTAACAGGTCGAGGGCGACGAAGCGATCGTTTTCGCTTGCTTCAGGATCATCAAGAATCGAACTGAGTTGTGCAAGGTGGGAGGGGCGCAAGAAGTGCGCAATCTCCCGCATCGCCTCTGCAGTAAGCGCCCGAATTGCCTCGTTGCTGACCTTCAACATCGTACCAAGAGGGGTCTCTACAGTTTCGACACCTTCGGTGGTGACGAGTCGATATTCGGTGGTGTCCTCACCGAGTGGAAGGAGCTCGGTAAACCAATCGGGGGAGTTCGAGATTGCCATACCCATACCTTACGGGGGCGATAGTCACCTGAGCATTTCGACGGCTGTCTCGATCAGCAGGAGCACGGCCGAGAACGAGCAGGTTGCAAGAAGAGCAACGCGCACTCGGTGCTCCGGGAACCGTGAAATCATGGGTTTCGAAAGCGCGAGGCCGACAAGCACCCCAGGAAGTAGCAGTGCACAGAGAGCGAGGTGGCGTTGATGAACCTCGCCGACCGCAGCGAGTCCAGCGAACGAAATGATCGATCCGAGGCCGAAGAACGCAGCGAGGGTAGCCCGTGTCGTTGAGGGCTTTTCGTGCTGGTACGCAATGGCAATTGGGGGCCCGCCGATGCCAGCCGTTGTCCCAGAAAACCCGGATGCGAGCCCGGCGACGATGAGGTTTCGGGTGCTTGTCGTCACCCGAAAACTCGTGACTGAGGTGATAACTGCGAGCAGGACTGAGATACCGACGAGGAGACGCACCACTCCTGACCCCGTCGAAGCGAGCAGGAGAGAACCGAGAACCACACCAGGAAGTCGTCCACATAGCGCAATACCAGCGTCGTTCCATGCGATGTGCTGCCGTTCGCGCCGTGCGACCCCAACGCTGAGTGGAAGCACCATGACGATCGTGGTGACCGGCAAAAACTCGGGGTCAATGAGTGCGAGAATTGGCGCTGCGAGTACGGCCATTCCCAACCCGATTGTCGCTTGGACAGCCGCACCTAAACCGATGGTGATGACGGCGATGAGTGCGAGAGGCCAGGCGATGCCGGCGATATCTGCTGCGATCATGTTGTTCAGTCTTCGTTCTTGCCGAGGCGTCCAGGTTTTGCTTCGTGGGGTCGCTCAGGCCAGCGGTGTTTTGGATATCTGCCCGCAAGGTCTTTGCGTACGTCGATCCACGATCCTCGCCAAAATCCAGGAAGGTCAGACGTGATTTGAATGGGTCGATCGGCTGGTGAGAGTAACTCAAACACGATCGGAAGGTGGGCAATCGTTGGATGTTTATCAAGCCCAAAGATGTCTTGAACGCGAACACGCACTGTCGGCACGGGCTCTCCCTCTTCGTTGAGGTAGGCGATATCTGTGTGTCGCCCGGTTGGAAGTTCAAGTGATAGGGGAGCGATTGCATCAAGCTCTGCACCTTCTGGCCAAGGAAGGCTTGCTCGCAACAGCATGTGGAGATTGAGTTGGTCGAGGTCGGCCTGTCCAGTGGCGTCACCGAGATACGTAGTGAGCCATGTATCAATCGTTGTAATCAGGCCGTCGATGCTCCAGTCGGGCCATGGTTCGCCGATGACCTGATGGCAGAACGT
>JALRDI010000097.1 GCA_023257035.1 Ilumatobacteraceae bacterium
TGCGCTCATCGGGGTGATCGCTGTGGCATTGAGGGTGGTGATTGGTGGACCTATGACCGTATTGGTCGAGCGCCAACAGGCGAGGGCTGCTGCTGATGCAAGCGCACTTGCCGTGTTGTGGTGGGGTGCGGCTGTTGCCGATGACGTTGCGCGACGCAATGGGGCGGTCGTCGTCGATCTCCGCGAACAATTCGTTGACGGAGGACGTCGTTCGACGGTGACGGTTCAAGTTGGCAGTGCCCGCGCTCAGGCGGCAGCGAGTGATGCACTGGACGGCTGAACCGAACGATTGAGTCACGTTGCGTACACTCGATGACGTGGTCGAGCACACTCACGACGACGATGCTGAGGAACAGCCTGAGCAGGGTTCAGAGTCTGACGCTCCGCCGCGCACCACACCCGTGCAGGTGCCAGAGAACTCCGAGGAGGTGAGTGAACCAACGAGCGAGTTCGTCATGCCAGACATCGTGACTGCTCAACCATCGGGCGAGGTTCCACAAGTCGTTGAGGCTGAGAATGCGACGGCAACAACCCACTCACCTCCAGCATTTCTTGGAGTTCGCCGCCAGGTGGTGTTACGGCGGGTTGGTGGTCGACCACGAGTGCGACGAGTGTCACGGGTGCTCCGCCATATTGACCCATGGTCAACGTTCAAGGTGGCAGCGCTGTTTTCGCTGGTGTCATATGTGGTGCTGTTGACCGCCGGTGTGATGCTGTGGAGGGTCGCTGATTCGACAGGAACGATTGCGAATGTCGAACGTTGGTTTACTCAGTTTGGTTGGGAGACCTTTGAGCTCCATGGTGATGAGATCTTCAGTGCCGCGTGGGTGATCGGACTGTTTCTCGTGGTTGCCACCACGGGGGCTGCTGTGTTGATGGCGACGATCTTCAACCTCATTAGTGATGTTGTTGGTGGTATTCGGCTCTCTGTGCTGGAAGAAGAGGTCACTGAGCGCACGTTTGACCCGATTGAAGCATTTCGTCGTCGCCAAAGAGGGTGACAAGGTCAAGACGATCCGATTCGGCCAGCAAGGCGTGAAGGGGTCGCCCGACGGCTCGAAGCGCAACGAAGCATTCAAGGCGCGTCACTCGAAAAACATCGCCAAAGGCAAGATGTCTGCGGCATATTGGGCGAACAAGACCAAATGGTAGGGTTGTTACTTGGCCGTGTTAAAATGTACCTACTTAGCGCAGCGGCTATCGTCGCGGCGTTTGCCATGGCGTACATGAAAGGTCGAAGAGATGAAGATGAAAAGCACGAATACGAAGACGCCGAAGCGTACCGCGATACGCGCAGGCGCATTGATGAAGCCACTGGCTTTAGTGACGCTGACAGCGCTCGTCAGTTCTTGCGGGATCGCCAGAGTAAATGACCGCGCCATTTGCGAAGGGACCGCACGATATGTCGACAATCATGCTGACAGTCTACTTAACCCTGACGTTCCTGATCAAGTTGTTGTGACGGGTGCGTCGCTCATCGCTGCGATCGATGCGTCGTGTGGCGGTGTGGACAGGTAATCCTGTTCGTGATATTATTCGGTCACGGATTATAAGTCATCCGTACCTTTCGGGAAGCCGGCGCAACTCCTCCCTAGTGCGCCGGCTTTTTCTTATTGACGAGGTTTTCGTGATTTGCTTTATAGCACGTCGAGGGGCATTTGTTCTGCAACATAGGCATTCACGGGTGCCACGGCGGTTCAGTTGACGTGTCCATACTTGCGCTATAGTCCGATGCTTCACGGCCCCTCACGATCATTCTTTTCAGTTTGCTCTTCATCATCCCACGGCGCAGGAACCAGCGTGATCTTCACTGGCTCCTTGGTGCGCATGCCGGCGTGCTGCGCAAGTTGCAGCTTATGGCGCAGCCGAATGCGACCATTGCTGCGCCCGCGATGTAGGTGACTTGGCTTATTGTGATTTTTCATTTAACATCTCTCTTTGCGGGGCCATTCAGCTTTTACATTCATTTTAGATACTGAAAGGAATGGCGTTAGTTGTTGTTTTGATTAGACGGCC
>JALRDI010000156.1 GCA_023257035.1 Ilumatobacteraceae bacterium
TGAGTCACATGTCGGCGGCCGAACTGCGAAGTATCGGCCTTCGCCAAGGCGAACGGGTTCGCTTTCGTCGACACGATCGCTCACGTTGGACGCTGGGCCGAATCTCCTCGGTTGGAGCCGATGGGAGCATCCTCGTTCATGATGCCGATGGGGCGGCGCGCTCTCTACGTCCAGAAGCCCTTGAAGTTGAGCGTCCAAATCGTCGAGGACGCCTCTCCTGGCGGCCGGTCGAGGAGGTCGCAACGACCTGGGAACAGCTTGACCTGTTCGGACCAGAATCGCGCTAAACATTCCTTGACGGATAAATGTCCGTACATCTAAGATTCACGAGATCACGAATGGAGGATCTGTGAAATTCGACCAGTACTACCTTGAGTGCCTCTCCCACGCTTCGTACCTCATCGGTGACGAAACGTCGAAAAAGGCAGTTGTTGTTGACCCACAGCGCGATATCTCCGGATACCTGACCGCCGCAGATGAAGCCGGTCTCGACATCATGATGGTCATCGAAACGCACTTCCACGCCGACTTCCTCTCAGGCCACCTCGAGCTCGCTGCGGCAACTGGTGCTGAAATTTGTTACTCGTCGGTTGCTAGCCCGGAATTCGCTCACCGCAAGATTGAGGACGGCGAACGAATCTCGCTCGGCGAAGTTGTCCTCGAATTCCGCCACACCCCAGGTCACACTCCTGAATCGATGAGCATCGTGGTCTACGAGTCCGCGGAGAGCGCTCCGTATGGTGTGCTCACCGGCGACACGCTCTTCATCGGCGATGTCGGACGCCCTGACCTTCTGGCTTCAATCGGCTTCACTCGAGAAGAGCTCGCCGAAAAGCTCTACGACTCGCTTCACCAGCAACTTATGACCCTGCCTGATGACACGATGGTGTTTCCAGCGCACGGAGCTGGATCTGCCTGCGGGAAGAACCTGTCAACAGAACTCACGTCCACCATTGGCGAACAGCGGAAAGCGAACTACGCCATTCGGGCAAGTTCGAAGGAAGCATTCATGGCGATGGTGACCGAAGGACAACCACCCGCGCCGAGCTACTTCGTGTATGACGCTGTGCTCAACCGCAAGGAACGGGACCTCCTCGATGAAACTGCGGTGCCACCGTCGATGAACTTCGCAGCAATCCAAGACGCGCTTGCGAACGGTGCTCTCCTCATTGACGGGCGAGACCCTGAGGACTTCTCACGCGGGCACCTTAAGGGCGCCATCAATGTTGGGATGGCTGGCCGCTACGCAGAATTCGCCGGGTCAATTGTCCCTTCAGATGTCGACATCGTCTTGTTTGCTGAACCAGGACAAGAACTCGAAGCAAAGAACAGGCTTGCTCGAATCGGATTCGATCGGGTGATTGGTGTTGCCGAGAATCCTTACGACATGCTTACGGCTCAGTCCGACAACACCCAGGTCGCAAGTCGTCTCACAGCCGATGACTTCAATGCGCGGGTGCGCGACATTCCAAACTTGCAAATCGTTGACGTCAGGAACCCTGGTGAGGTTGCGGCAGGTACCGCTCACGACGCGCAGACCATTCCAGTCGGACAGATTCCCGCTCGTCTCGATGAACTCGATGCAAGCAAACCAACCGTCGTGTTCTGCGCCGGCGGATATCGATCGTCGGTTGCAGCAAGCCTGCTTCGCCAAAAGGGGTTTGGCGACGTAAGCGATGTCATCGGGGGATACAACGCCTGGTTGGAAACCACTCAGTCGGCATAACAGGCTCAGCGCCTACCAGTGCATCAAACGGTTTAAGGGGAAACAATGACACGGCTCGGATTTGTACTTGAAAGCGACTCATGTATCGGCTGTCACGCCTGCACAGTCGCATGCAAGAGTGAGCATGACGTACCCATCGGGGTGAACCGCACTTGGCTGAAATATGTCGAGACCGGTTCATTCCCCAACACTGGTCGGTCATTCACCGTCATGCGATGCAACCATTGTGACGATGCGCCATGCATGAAAATCTGCCCGACGAGTGCGCTTCATCGCACCGATAACGGAGTCGTTGATTTCGACGACAACATCTGCATCGGATGCAAGGCGTGCATGAACGCCTGCCCTTACGACGCGATTTACATCAACCCAGACACCAATGTTGCGAACAAGTGCAACTTCTGCAATCACCGCGTCGAGGTCGGACTCGAACCCGCGTGCGTCGTTGTCTGCCCAACGCACGCCATCGTCAGCGGCGACCTCGACGACCCGAACTCAGAGATCAGCAAGATCGTTGCTCGCGACAAGGTGTCGGTTCGTGCTCCTGAGCAAGGCACGTCACCAAAGGTGTACTACCGCGGCGTCGATCAGGCAGCACTCGATCCAACCCGCACCAAAATTGCTGATGACGGAATGATTTGGGCCGACACGACGAAGGACCACCCAACCCTCACGCACGTGATGGCAGAGCACAGCGGCACTCAGGTCACCGGCCGCACTGCATACACGACGTCGCACCCGATGACATGGAAGTCGAAAGTTTCCGGTTACCTCGTAACAAAGGCAATTGCCGCAGGCGTCATGGCGATCGCAGCATTGCTTGTGCTCTTAGGTCACGGTGATTCTTCATCTGCAGCGGGACTCCTTCCTGCAGTTATTGCCGGGGTATTCACTGCGATCACTGGAGCATTGTTGGTTGCTGACCTCAAGCAACCAACGCGTTTTCTCTACATCTTGACGAAGTCAAATACTGAGTCCTGGCTTGTCCGTGGAGCGTGGATTCTCGGCGCATTTGCGGCACTTGTCGGCCTATGGGGTCTGCTCGATCTCATCGGAAGCAACTCCGCCCTCCCATGGCTGTCACTTCCGATCGTGATCCTGTCGGCAGGGGTTGCCGGTTATACCGCATTCTTGTTCGGACAGTGCGAAGGCAGAGACCTCTGGCAAACACCGCTACTACTTCCAACATTGCTCGCTCAAGCAGTTGTCGCTGGTGGATCGACCTACCTCCTCCTCGATCTCTTCATCGATGTTCCAGAGTTGAAGGCATTGCGCATCACAACGCTTGCAGCTCTTGGCGCTCTCGCCCTCCTCATCACAACCGAAGTTGTCTCGCACGGATCTCGAACCGTCGAACTCGCAACGCTCGAGATGACCAAGGGCGCATACGCCCAACGCTTCTGGCTCGGCGGAGTTGTAGCGGGACTGGTTGTTCCAATCATTCTCATCTCGCTCGCGCTTAACGGAACTGCACAACAGGGGCTCGGTGCCATCGCCGCAGTCTGCGCACTGGTTGGCCTCTTCTCATACGAAGATGCCTTTGTTCGTGCCGGCCAATCAGTTCCTCTGTCCTGAATCGAAATATTGGAGAACCCAAGATGACACTCACCAACCATCCTCCCCACGATCAGTGGCACAACTGGACCGAACTCGACGCGAAGGCATGGCCTAAACGCGTCGAACGCAACTACACACTCGTTCCAACGACCTGCTTTAACTGCGAGGCCGCATGTGGACTTGTCGCATTCATCGACAAAGAAACAGGCGAAGTCGTCAAGTTTGAAGGCAACCCTGAACACCCAGCCAGCCGCGGCCGCAACTGCGCTAAGGGCCCAGCAACCATTAACCAGGTCACTGACCCAGAACGCATCCTGTATCCGCTCCGACGTGTCGGTGAACGTGGCTCAGGAGAATGGGAGCGCATTACCTGGGAAGAAGCACTCACCGAAATTGGTGGTCGTATCCGCACTGCGATCACCGAAGGTCGGGGCAATGAGGTGATGTACCACGTTGGACGTCCCGGGGAAGATGGTTACACCGAACGCGTTCTCTCGGCTTGGGGCGTCGACGGCCACAACTCACACACCAACATCTGCTCGTCGAATGCCCGAATTGGGTACCAGTCGTGGATGGGTCTCGATCGCCCATCCTCCGACTTCGCCAATGCGGAAGTCATTTTCTTGATCTCCTCGCACCTCGAGGCTGGCCACTACTTCAATCCACACGCGCAGCGCATCATGGAAGGCCAAGAAAAAGGGGCCAAAGTCATCTGCGTCGATCCACGCCTGTCTAATACAGGAGCAAAGGCCGACTATTGGCTCGCCCCTTGGCCCGGCACTGAAGCGTTCATGCTGCTCGCCATCGCGCGACTCCTCCTCGAAAACGGCACTTGGGATCGTGACTTTGTCCGCCGCTGGGTGAACTGGGAGACATATCTCGCTTCGAAGCGCCCTGATCTTCCGTGCGAGTTCGAGTCGCTCGAGACAGCGCTTCTCGATGAATACGCTGAGTACTCAATTGAGCGGGCCGAGTATGTCTGTGGTGTATCTGGTGACGACCTTCGCGAGATCGCCGAACTCATCGGCCGCCATATGACGAAATTCGCGTCACATAACTGGCGGTCAGCCGGGGCGGGAAACCTCGGCGGTTGGCAGGTTGCACGTTGCCTGTTCTTCATCAACGTGCTCACTGGCTCTGTCGGTACACCTGGGGGAACCAGTGGCAACGGATGGAACAAGTTTGCTCCTGCCCCACCAAAGGGCGGTCAGCCAATCAAAGAATGGAACGAGCTCAACTGGCCAGTCGAGTACCCACTCGCCTACCACGAGCTTTCAATCTTGCTGCCGCACTTCCTCAACGAAGGTCGCGGGAAACTCGACACATATTTCACTCGGGTGTACAACCCGATTTGGACGAACCCTGACGGATTCTCATGGCTAGAGGCCCTGAAAGATCCAGAAAAGGTTGGCTGCCATGTTGCGCTTACACCCACGTGGTCTGAAACAGCCTGGTTCGCAGACTATGTCCTGCCGATGGGGCTCGGCTCAGAGCGTCACGACATCGCGAGCTACGAGACCCATGCTGGACGTTGGATCGGTTTCCGCCAGCCGGTGATGAGGCGTTACGCCGAACTCTCTGGCCAGAACGTTGACGCCGACAGCAGGACTCATGAGTTCAACGTTGGTGAAGTTTGGGAAGAGAACGAGTTCTGGATCGATCTCAGTTGGCGTATTGACCCTGACGGAACGCTCGGCATTCGCGAATACTTTGAAAGCGACGAACGCCCTGGAACTCCGATGGGAATCGACGAGTACTACGGCCGCATGTTCGCCGACAATGTTCCCGGGCTTGCGGAGGCGGCAGCAGCTACAGGCCAGACTCCACTCGACTACATGCGCGATCGCGGTGCGTACGATGTGCCAGGAGACCCCTATCGCCCGTATGAGCGGCCTGTTGATCCGAGCGCAGTCGACGGATGCGAGAAGGACGCTGGCGGCGTATTCCGTAAGCCGAATACAGAAGGCACGTGGAACGGTGATGCTGCATCACTCGGACAACTGCACCTGGCAAAACTTGGTGATGGAAGCCCTGCGATCGAAGTCGATGGAGAGCTCAAAGAGGGCTTCCCTACCCCGTCAAAGAAACTCGAGCTCTTCTCAACCACCCTCAATGATTGGGGATGGCCTGAATACGCGACACCGAAGTGGATTCCAAGCCATGTGCATTGGGAAGACCTCGACATCGAAGGTGACGAGCGTGTCCTCCTGCCGACCTTCCGAATCCCGACCCTCATCCACACTCGGTCGGCTAACTCGAAATGGTTGAACGAAATCTCACACCGACATCCACTGTGGATTCACCCAAGCGATGCTGAAAAGCTTGGTATTGATGAAAATGGCCTCGTTCGAATCACAACCCGAATTGGCCACTTCGTTATCTCCTCATGGCGCACCGAAGGTATCAGGCCTGGAGTCGTTGCCGCTTCGCACCACATGGGGCGTTGGCGGCTTGAAGAGGGCAAAGCTCGCTCCTTTGGCGCCGGCCTTGCGTCAATTAGTAATGACGGTTCTTCTTGGAAGCTTCGCAAAGAGAAAGGTATCGAGGCTTACGAGTCTGACGATCCGGATACCAATCGAATTTGGTGGAACGACACAGGCGTTCACCAGAACTTGACCTTCGCGGTTCAGCCCGATCCCATTTCAGGTATGCAGTGCTGGCACCAGCGGGTGCGAGTCGGCCCTGCACAACCCGGTGACGAATACGGAGATGTCGTCGTCGACACTGCAAAGTCCCGTGAGGCCTACCTCGATTGGCTCAATAAGACTCGGCCAGCTCCTGGCCCGAATGGCCTGCGTCGGCCCATGTGGTACGCCCGACCACTCAAGCCGGTCCCAGAGGCATACCTCCTCTAACGATAAAGCGCCATGGCCAACTCCCAGAGCCCTCCAATCGCCAAGCTCTCTCGTTCGAGTGACGTACCGCTTTGGCAACAACTTGAGTCAGAACTTCGAAGCCGTCTTCAGCGCGGCGAGTTTGTTGACAGGTTCCCGTCCGATCGCGAACTCATGGAGGACTATGGCGTAAGTCGCCACACCGCGCGCCACGCCGTGTCATCTCTCGGCCGTGATGGCATTGTTGAGCGGTCTCGGGGAATCGGGACATCGATCAACGCAAGGCGCATCACTCAGTCGCTTGGCCATCTCTACAGTCTTTTTCAAGTCGTTGAGGCGGCTGGAATTGAACAGACCAGCGTGGTGCTCTCTATTGGAGCGACAGTCGATAGGAATATTGCGTCAGAGTTGAGGCTCAACTCTGACGCACAGTTATTCCACCTTGCTCGCCTTCGTCTCGCAGCAGGACGCCCGATCGCAGTGGATTACGTCTGGCTGCCGGGTAGCTATACCTCAGATCTCCAGGATGCTGATTTCTCTCACACCTCGCTCTATGACGAAATGGAGCGATCAGCCCTTGGACGACCCACTTCAGGTTCTGAAAGGGTCTCTGCAGTGGTCCCTTCTGAAGCTGTGCGACAACTGCTCAAGATCGACAGCCAGATCGGCGCATTCGAACTGGTACGGCATGGTGAACGCTCAGAAACGGTCATCGAGTACCGCCAGACATTTATTCGAGGTGACGATTTCTCTTTGGTCACTGACTGGCAACGTGGCCAGCGAAGCGAAATGCGCCTCGAACAGAACAAACCGATTGCAGATCCCATGAACTGAGGTCGTAGCCTTTCGTTATGACCAATACTTCAGCACCCAATAACGGACGCGAAATCGTCATTGTCGATGCGGTTCGTAGCCCAATCGGTCGCCGTAATGGCGGTTTTGCAGGGATGCATCCCGCTTCTCTTCTCGGCAAGATCCAAAGCTCGCTTGTCGAGCGCACTGGTATCGATCCCACTGCGATCGAGCAGGTTGTCGGTGGTTGCGTCAGCCAGGTGGGAGAACAGAGCTTTAACGTCACCCGTACCGCATGGCTTGGAGCTGGTCTCCCCATCGAAACTGCAGCAACCACAGTCGATACTCAATGTGGTTCGAGCCAGCAAGCGACAAACCTTGCAGCTTCACTCATTGCTTCGGGCACGGTTGACGTCGCAATGGCGTGTGGAGTTGAGGTAATGAGCCGTATTCCAATCGGCATCAACTCGTCAAAGAAGCTCGGACTCGGCGTACCAATTCCGAAGGAGTATTTTGCGCGCCTCGAGATGACCTCTCAGTTCGAAGGAGCAGAACGAATCGCCGACAAGTGGGATATCACCCGCGATGACACTGACGCATTTGGATTTGAGTCGCAGAACCGCGCCGCCGAGGCCTGGAACGAAGACCGATTCGCTGGGCAGTGGGTTTCCGTCGATGCCCCAGTCCTCGACGAAGAAGGCAACCCCACCGGCGAAACCGCCGCAGTTACTCGGGACGAAGGCATCCGAGAGACCTCCCTTGAGAAGTTAGGACAGTTGAAGCCAGTTGCTCGCGAAGACGGTGTTCACACTGCCGGCAACAGCTCACAAATCTCTGACGGCGCCTCAGCCGTACTCATGATGACAGCAGAGCGTGCCGAAGCACTCGGTCTCACTCCGCGTGCCCGCGTCGTCGACACCTGCCTCGTTGGTGTCGACCCCGTTCTCATGCTGACCGGACCAATGGACGCCACCCGTCGCTTGCTCGACCGTTCAGGCTTGTCTATTGATGACATCGACAACTTCGAAATCAACGAGGCATTCGCTTCGGTTGTCCTTGCTTGGGCAAAAGAGGTCGGCGCAGACTTGGCGAAGACAAACCCGAATGGTGGGGCGATCGCTCTCGGCCACCCGCTTGGTGCAACTGGTGCATTCCTCATGACCAAGTCGCTGTACGAACTTGAGCGCACCTCAGGCCGTTACGGCCTCATCTCCATGTGCTGCGGCGGTGGGCTCGGCACTGGCACTCTCATCGAGCGGATCTGATCCGTCGTATCTGCGCCGCCGCTATTGCTTCACTTGCGATGGCTGCGTGCAGCGCATCTCCGCTTCCCGCGTCTGGCTGGGTCGTTCAAGTTATTGATGGCGACACAGTCGACGTGAGGTTGGGGAGCCAAACCGAGCGTGTGCGCCTCATTGGTATCGATACGCCCGAACTCGGGTACGAGGGAGAGCCTGATGAGTGTTGGGCCCAAGAGGCTTCCCTTGCCCTTCAGCGAATACTTCCGAACGGCACAGAGGTTCGTGTAGTTCGTGACAGAGTGGCACGAGACCATTACGGGCGCCTCCTCGGCTATCTCTTCATTGAAAATGACCATTTCGTCAATGGTGAAATGGCGTTGAATGGCCACGCACGGGTCCTCTCAATCCCTCCAAACACTGCCTACAGCGATGAAATCCAGACCGCAGAGTCACGGGCTCACCGAAGTAACCTCGGTTTGTGGCGAGCCTGTGAAAGTTCAACGAGATAAGTTCACTATCGATGTCAGACCTTAACGAACGTCTCGGATTCGCCTCAGATGACCGAGTGCTGATTATCTCCTGTGACGACCTTGGTCTTACCCACTCCTCGAACGAGGGTGTGCTTTCTGCACTGCGAGAGGGTGTTGCAACATGCGCATCAATCATGGTTCCTGCGCCCTGGGCACGGCATGCGGCACAACTGGTCACCGAGTCAGACGATATTGGGGTGCATCTCACGCTCAACGCCGAACATGATTGCTACAGATTCGGTCCACTCACGCATGCGCCGTCGCTGCTGTCGGGCGATGGTGGCTTTCCATCCGCAATCGATGACCTGTGGGAGCACGCCGACCCGGCCGAGGTGCGCCGTGAACTTCGAACTCAAGTGACCCGGGCGCAGGCGTGGGGAATTGATGTCACCCACCTCGCTCCTCATCTCTCAGCAATTACCTTGCGACCGGAATTTTTTGATGCGTACCTTGATGTGGCTGTTGAGTTCCAACTCCCGATCCGCTTGCCGTCAACTGTGACTGCTGCCGAAGCGGGTTTCCCGTTCAGATCGCTCGCCGCAGAAGAGGGAGTCGTTTTCCCAGACTTCTTTGATCATGACTGGCGGGCAGGATCTCGCCAGCGGGTGCTTGATGCGATAGAGCAACTCCCACCGGGAGTAACTGAGCTCCACCTACAACCCGCCGTTGACACTCCCGAGGTGCGGGCACTCACCGCAGATGCGGCTGGATGGATCGATGACCACCAGTTCTTACTAGAGCCCCAAGTTCAACAAGTTCTTCAGTCCGCCGATGTGCACCTCATTGGATACCGTGAGCTGCGCTCCGCAATGAGGTCTTAATCGTCGCTTTCGACAAGGTTGCGAATAGTTGCGACGGCGTCTCCTGACGAGAGTTCCTCGAAGAGTGCCCCAGTACTGCCGGCTGCTTTCAGTTGACCTCTCATAAACGCGACCGTAGGGTCAAAATCATCACTCTGGGCGACCTTAAATGGCACCGTAATAACGAGTTCTGCACCATCGGGCCCACTTACCCGTTCGTTTCCTTTTGAGATTTGCACTCGATATTGCACAGATTCAGACATTTCAACCGCCCTTTTCAGTTCGCTTTCTGCAAGACACCGTCAAGGAGCGATGTTTCCCCAGTCGAAATAGGCCCGCACCTGCTCTGAGCCAGAATCCAATCCTCAGTTGGGTATACACGAGCAAGTTCCTCGTCATTTAGCCCGAACCAGAACAACGCAGCAGGGTCGACCTGAGTTGCATGCGCGCGCAATGCACCTGTTCGGGCCCACATAAAGTCAGAAACATCAATGCGGGTGGTGATCCGCTCATCCTGACTGGGACGCGCAAACCACTTCTCATCAAACGGTGACTCGCCGTGTTTCTCCAGCAACGCCTCATGAACGCGCTTCATACGCTCAATTGACCACGCCGAGTAGTACAACTTCGCGATCGAATGGGGTGCACCGCATTCTGGATATGCATCAGGGTCAGCAGCGCGCTCAAAAGCAAGCACGCTCACATCATGAACCTTCAGGTGATCAGGATGTGGGTAACCCGCCTGATCATCTGAGTAGGTGATGAGAACATCAGGTTTCGTTCGTCTGATCTCTCGCACGAGCCGCCCTACCGCCTCGTCGAGGTCGGCCATGTGGAAACAATCTGGATGTTCATTCGACGGACTCTCCGCCATTCCCGAATCGCGATACCCAAGCATCACGACCTCAGAGAAACCAATCACTGCAGCCGATTCTTCGAGTTCTTTTGGCCGAACCTCAGCGAGACGTAATTTCGTCTCAGCTTCATCGAGACCTTCGAACAACTGACCCGGCTCACGAAGGGCAGGGTTCTGCAAGTCGCCCTCTTCGCCTCCGGTGCAACAGACCAGAATTGCAGAACAGCCCTCAGCAACATATTTCGCGAGGGTTGGCGCCCCCTTTGACGCCTCATCGTCAGGATGGGCATGAACCGTCATGATCACGAATGGCGCCATGTCATTGTTGTTGCCTACATCGGACACGGCATCGAGGCTAGCGGTAGCCTGAAGCTATGGACGGGAGGCTGACATTTCGCCGATGGACTCTCGGGCTTGTACTGGCACTATGCGCGCTTACAGTCCAGTCTTGTGACACAAACGACGGTCGAGAAATGAAGGACCCGGCTGCTCGTTCAGCTCTCATTAGCCCAAGCAGACTGACGATTTCACCATCATGAGTGATCTCCCTCCTCCCCCTCCTCCAGCGTCGATGACTGGTGATGATGTGGCGAGATGCGCACGACATCCCGATCGTTCTGCAGGACGTCATTGCACAAGATGCGGTTCCGCTGCATGCAGCGAGTGCCTTGTTCGAGGCTCTGTTGGCAGCCTTTGCCCTTCCTGCCGTAAGGCGAGCACTCCGAGCGCAACGACCAGAGTGAAATATTGGCAGGCGACACAGGGTGTGCTCGTGGCCAAAGTCCTTATTGCGATCAACATGGGTGTTTTCGTGTCAATGGCCGCTATCGATGCTCGCTCGCTCAACGGATCATTGACCCAACTTCAGATCGATCTCGGGCTGAATGCTTCACTTCTCAATCAGGGTGCTGGCGAGTGGTACAGAATCGTTTCATCGGGATTTATTCACTTCGGGATTCTCCACCTCGGATTCAACATGTATCTCCTCTATCAGCTTGGCGGAATGCTCGAAGTTTCAATCGGTCGGACGAGGATGTTGCTGCTGTACCTTGCGTGTCTTGCTGGGGGTTCGCTCGGTGCCCTCATCTTGCAGCCTGGTGGTCTCCACGGAGGAGCATCAGGCGCAGTCTTTGGTCTTATGGGCGTCACGGCCATGGCGTATCAGCAACGCGGAATCAACCCGATGCGCACCCAAATTGGCAGTCTTCTCTTGATGAATCTTGCGATCACCTTTTTGGTGCCGGGTATCTCGATTGGAGGCCATCTTGGAGGGGCCGCTACCGGCGGTCTCTGTGCACTTATCGTTACAGCGCCTCGCCAGAGCAACGTAAGCAGAGAGCGCCAACCACTCTTGCTTGGCGCTCTCTTCCTCGCAGCTGCTGCAGCGTGTGTCATCGTGGCTGGCTAAGGCTCCTATCTTGGAACTACCACCGCATAAAGGCTGTGACACCCTTCGTGCATAGTTGCCCGCATGACAGAGAACAACACCGTCCCGCTGCAACTCATGTTGCTACCGATGTCTGATCTTCCCGAGTGCCTCCGCATCGACGATGCGACTCGAGTTGCAGGCCTCCGTCATATCGACGAACTTCGTGCCGAGATGCAACGACGGCGAAAGGATCGTCACCATTCGAAAACAGCTGCGTAATACAGCGGTGGATTAGACACCAGCGAGCGAACGCATTGCTTCTCGCTGGTCGAGGTCTTTATCGAGCGGGAGCAACGCAAGAGCTGCGGTGGTGACCCCGTTGTCCAGGTAACGAGCAATCTGTTCCCGGCATTGCTCCGGTGTCCCGTGCACGATGAGCGAGTCAACAACTTCATCAGAAATTGCCGCAAGCGCAGCTTTACGATCGCCACCAGACCAAGCAGCCCACATTCCCTCCAACTGGGGACCACGTCCGAGCCACTCTTGGAATTTTGCATAAACCGGAACGTTCATATAAGCAGCGATGGCAAATTTTGCGGCATCGCGGACCACCTGCGTGTTATCACTCGGACAAACAAAAATTCTCGCAACGATTTCACGTTGCTCTCCCCCTGCCGCATCATGAACGATTGATGCCACCTGCGGTACATCGTCCGCTCCAAGCCAGTTAATAATCGCTCCGTCGCTCTCTTTCCCCGCGAGACGCAGCATCTGCTCGCGAAGAGCTGCAACGAAGATCGGTGGCGTCTGTTCTGGCCGCACCCCAAGACGAAAGCCATTCACCTCGAAGGTGTCAAATTCACGGGTCACCTTGTCACCCTCAAGGGCATCTTTCAAGAAGCGGACCATGTCCCGTACCTTCCGATACGGCTGCTCGAACGGAACTCCGTTCCAGCGCTCCACGATCACATTGCTTGACGACCCAATACCAATACAGAATCGGCCGGGGGCGGCATCTGCCATCGATGCCACCGACTGAGCCATACAAGCGGGCGCCCTCGTGTAAGCCGGAATGATTGCCGTACCAAGACGCAAGCGCGGCTCCCATGCAGCTGCTAGAGCCAGAGGCGTAAAGCCGTCAGCCCCATCACTCTCCGCACTCCAGATATCGGTGTAACCAAGATCAGCCAGTTCGTGCAGCCATTCCTTATGGCCGTGAAGAGGCCCGGGCAGCGGGACGGTCATACCGAGCCGACGTTCTACAGGTGAATTCACAGAAGACATAGCGCCACGGTAGTCATCTCAGGGGGTTTCAACCGATACGACTCGGAGTCCATCGAACAGACGAAGGTGACTAACATCACATATGTGAGAGTTCCATTGACAGTAAATGACTTCCTTCAGCGTGCAGAACTGGTCTACCCCGATCGTGTCGCCATCGTTGATGAGCCAGATCAGCCCGCCGCCGACTGGGGCCGAATTGATTACCGGGAGATGGCACGTCGAGCGCGAGCTATCGCCGCAGGGCTAGACGAATTGGGCATTGCACAAGGCGAGCGCATTGCGATGGTCTCGCACAATTCCGCCCGTCTCTTGACGGCGCTATTCGGAGTATCAGGATCTGGTCGAATTCTTGTACCAGTCAACTTCCGACTCGTCGCCGAGGAAGTTTCCTACATCGTTGAGCATTCTGGCGCTCGTATTCTTCTCGTTGATCCAGAACTTGAAGAGGCGATGCAGGACGTCGAATGCGAGATGAAGTGGGTTATCGGGGCAGAAACCGACGCCAAACTCATGAAGTACGACGTTGAACCTGCGCCATGGCAGCCCGATGAGAACGCCACAGCGACAATCAACTACACATCAGGAACAACCGCTCGCCCGAAGGGCGTGCAACTCACGCATCGCAATGTATGGCTCAACGCCTCAATCTTTGGATGGCATATGGGAGTGAATGACAGAGATGTCTACCTGCATACGCTTCCGCAGTTCCATTGCAATGGTTGGGGAATGCTGTACGCAGTCACCGGCATGGGTGCACGCCACATCATCTTGAGAAAGATTGATGGCCCCGAGATTCTTCGTCGTATTGAATCCGAGGGTGTGACCTTGATGTGTGCTGCTCCGGCAGTCCTCAACACAGTTCTCGATGCCGCTGCCGAATGGGACGGACCAATTCCTGGGTCTGGCCGCGTCAGGATCGTTGTTGCAGGTGCACCACCGCCCACCAGAACAATTGAGCGATGCGAAACTGAACTCGGATGGGAGTTCGTGCAGATCTACGGTCTCACTGAAACTGCTCCGCTGTTGACGATGAACCGCAGTCGCGAAGAATGGGACGACCTCAGCTCGGCTGAACGCGCCACGATGCTGAACCGCGCTGGCGCACCTGTCGTTGGTTGCACAATGGATATCTCACCGGATGGAGAAGTGCTCGCCCGGGGCAACATGATCATGGAGGGCTACTGGGAGCAACCAGAAGCCACCCAAACCGCAATCCCTGGAGATTTCTTCCATACCGGCGACGGTGGGCTCATCGATGATGCGAATTATGTGACCATTTCAGACCGGAAGAAGGACGTCATCATTACCGGCGGTGAAAATGTGTCGTCGATTGAAGTTGAAGATGCAATCTTCCAGCACCCCGACGTAGCTGAAGTTGCAGTCATCGGCATCCCAGATGAGAAGTGGGGAGAACTTGTCACCGCTCTCGTAGTGACGACTCCCGGTTCCTCGCTCACCGAGGATGATGTCATTGCGTGGACGAAGAAGAAATTGGCGGGCTATAAATGCCCGAAGAGGGTTGATTTCCGCGACGAACTTGCACGTACGGCAACCGGCAAGCTCCAGAAATTCAAGCTACGCGAGCAGTACTGGGAAGGACACGATCGTCAGGTCAACTGACAGATCACATTGATGCTGTCGTCACGCCGGCGTCAAGAATTGCGCGGGCCACAAGGTCGGTGCCGAACGCGGTCAAAATCGCAAGATAGAGCAGCCCAGTCGCCGCCATCACCGCCGAGTACTGGCGCTCCTTGAGCGCTGCCTTGGTGACCACCACAAGCACGATCGTGGTGAGTGCGCACGCAACCCAGAACCAGCCAAGCACTCCTCCCCAGCCATCATCAATCGACCCATTCAAGACGCTCACCATGCCTGTAGGAACAAGCAACATGGCGACCTCAAAGGGCCAAATTTTGCCCAACAGGTCAACGAGCTCGTTGAGATGACGGCGAGGAAGGCCCGGCTGCACGAGATACCAGTGACCAAGCAACATCGCATTCGTGACCGCTCCGAGGAAGAGTGCCCCGACGAGAAGCCGAAGAACCGAGACAATGTCAGTCCATGGCCCGCTATGGGCTGCCGACAGGCCTGCAGCGATGAGCCCAACGACCCCAATGAGCACAGGAATGAGGTCAAGAGAAGGGTTGAACTCGCGTCCCGGCGTCGTTGTCGTTGATTCGCGCTCAATTCCAGTCATCGCTGCAACACGCTCTGACCGACGATCATGTTCTTGTTGTGCTCCGCTCACGCCCGCCGAGCGACGCACAAACGACGAAACTAACGAGATGATGATCGTCACAGCGACGAGTGCAGTTGCAAGGTCGCGAACTAGCTGTGATCCGTAGCGGAATCCGGCGATTACTCCCCCAATCGCCAGCGGCCCATACGACAGTCGGAGCATCCATCCATATCCGAGGCTCACTTCCCGACGGCGAGTTGTCACCCAACCGAGCAACATTCCACCCGTGGCCCACTGCAGAAGAAATGTGGAGGCCTCAAGAGAGATCGGCGCCGTATTCACCCATCGCAGGGTATCTCGTTCTTTCTCGACAACATGTGAGTAGCGAATGGCCGTAACCTTGTCGTCGCATGCGGATTCGCCAACACCTCATTCTTGTTGCGTTGACGTTGGCGCTCAGTGCATGCGCCACGGGCCCACGGCCAACACTCGTCGAGGACGTTCCGGTTAATGACGCAGGAATTATCGCGATACTTGACAATTTCGAACGCGCCGATGGTGCAGAATTCACTGCGTCGTACAGAATCAACGTGAACTACGGCAACCGTGTGACCGTTGCAACCGTCACGCAGCAAAACGGCGAACGGTCAATCACCATTGGCGACATCCGTTACCTCGTCGAAAGCGGAAACACTCGAACTTGCGAGCTATCGAATTCGACATGTGTCAAAGGCCTTGACGACACGAAGGTGAGTGACTTCCAGATCACTCACCAATTCTGGTCCCGAGCCACTGAGCAACGCCTCCGTATCGATGCTGGGAGGAACATCGGGCCGGCTGAGCAGTACGTAGCTGAATTCGCAAACACCACCGCCGATTGCGTGTCGGTTCCGGTCGTTGGCGGAACGAAGGTCTACTGCGTGACCGAAGAGGGAGTACTCGCCCATTACGCAGGTCCCGACCTCCTCATAGAACTCACCTCGTACTCAACAACTGCGACTGACGAGTTGTTTTCTATCGGCGGGACGTAGTCAGCTTCGCACCGAATGAAGGTGGTGGTCAGCTTGGTTTAAGCTGACGGGGCCATCATCTGTAGCGACAACGATGTCTTCGAGACGCAACCCCCACCGACCCGGAATGTAAATGCCTGGTTCCACGCTATACGCAAAGCCAGACTCGATGAGACGAGCATCGCCGGCGACCATGTACGGGTCTTCATGCTCCTCCATACCGATTCCGTGGCCAGTTCGATGCACGAAGTACTCCCCGTAGCCACCATCACAGATGATCTGTCGGGTGACTTCGTCAACTACTTCACAGGCAACACCGTTGGTGCCAGCGGCGACGCCAGCCGATTGTGCAGCCATCAGCACCTCATAGGCAGCCGCAACATCAGACGGAATTTCACCTGTTACGACACATCGAGTGATGTCGGAGCAATAGCCGTTCATCGTCCCTCCGAAGTCGCAGAGGACAACTTCGTCCTCCTGGATCACTCGACCACCAGGGTGGTGATGCGGACTTGCCGCATTCTCACCGGCCGCCACAATTGCAAAGTTCACTTTTTCGTGACCCCTCGCAAGAATTCGGCGCGACAAGTCGGCAGACACATCGGCCTCGGTCCGCCCAACCAGCTGAATTTGACCTGACTGAAGCTCCGCTGCGATCTCATCAACGGCGGCTGCCGCCGCACGCAACGCTGCAATTTCCGCATCAGACTTTCGCATTCTCAGATCACCGACGATGCCGACAGCGCGTTCCCAACGGACACCCGGGAGCCGATGCGTGAGGCCTACGACAAACCTTGCCCAAGTTTGATCACCAATCGCAATTGTCGAACTGCCTGAACAGGACTCGGCAACAAGATCAAGAGGCTCGATGGTTTCGTCCCAAGGAACAATGTCGAACAGGGCTGGTACTTCAGAGACTCGTGGCGCCTCTAAACGAGGCACAAACAGCTGTGGCGTACCTTCTGCATGAATCGCCAGCATTGTCAGACGCTCAAGTGGCATCGCGGTGTAGCCCGTGAGATACGGAAGGTCATGCCCGACTGACAACAGAGCCGTATCGATTCCCTGATCTCGCATTGCCAAGCGAACAGCAACAAGTCGCCGTGAGAGTTCTTCAGGTGACGTTGACATTGTTGACATCCCTTTAGTCAAACACGATTTCAGTGGATGGTCGAAGTGCGACCGAGCGAAACCTGGACTGCCGCAACAGATTCTGCGGCGTGGTGGCTCGACCGTGTGAGCGGAGTTGATTCGATATGGCGAATTCCTAACGTCTCACCCACCGATTTCCAATGAGCGAACTCTGACGGCTCAACCCACCGGGCAACCGGAAGGTGATGAGAAGTTGGTCGCAGGTATTGACCGATGGTGACGATGTCAATCTGAAGTGCAGCGAGATCCGCCAAGACTGCCGAGATTTCGTCTTCTGATTCACCGAGTCCAAGAATGAGACCAGATTTTGTTAACAGTCCTTCTGATTTACTCGCTGCGAGAAACGAGAGGCTTCTCGCGTAACCGGCAGAGGGTCGGACAACCCTCTGCAGCCGCTGAACCGTCTCAACATTGTGATTCACAACATCTGGTCGCGACGCGAACAGCTTCTTCCATGCGGAAAGGTTTCCAGCCCCGTCGGAGACAAGTGTTTCAATCGTCACCTGCGGGTCTCGTTGCCTGATTGCGGCAACGCACTCCGCGACATGTGAAAAACCGCCATCGGCGAGATCATCCCGAGCAACCATTGTGAGGACTGCATGTCTCAGATCAAGCGCCGCCACTGCCTTGGCGACACGCTGCGGCTCACCAACATCGACTGCCTCAGGTTTGGAAGTGTCCACCAAACAGAATCCACACGCCCGTGTGCACCGTTCGCCAAGCACCATAAATGTTGCCGTGCCCTCCGACCAACACTCAGAAAGGTTAGGACACCCGGCGTCCTCGCAGACTGTGACCATCTCGTGTTCGCGCAGCACCTTGCGGGTCGCGAGCACTTCGGGCCCGTGATGCACGACGGGTCGCAACCATTCCGGCTTGCGCGCCGACAGCGAGAGACCATCGTCAAGTCCTGCTGAACGGGCTCGGTTCATGAGTCTTACCGGTTCGCCAGGCCCCTCGCCGCGCGAGAACGGTGAGAGGTCTGTCACCGAGGTTCGCCACTGCACATCTTGACGTTCAACCCCTGCGTGGCCCCACTGCCGACCAGCAGCCGCAGTTACCGCTGACACGACCTCAGACATCGTCGCTGGAAGCCCTTCCTCTTCAAGGGAAGTCACGGGTCGATCAGGAATACCGCATGCAACAATGTGCTGACGCATATACGTCATATCAGTTGTCACGTTGAGTGCAAATCCGTGCATCGTGCGCTTCCGTGCGACCCGAACACCAATTGCTGCGATCTTGCGAGGTTGGTTCGAGGTCGCGTCTACCCACACTCCTGGATATCCACGAAGTCGACCTGGGTCGGACGCGCCAAGTTCACGCAGTGCCTCAATGAGCACTTCCTCGACAGCCAGCACATGCCGTAATGGCCCAGCGCCTTGCGCAAGCGAAAGAATTGGGTAACCGGTGAGCTGGCCAGGTCCGTGGTACGTGATGTCCCCACCGCGATCGACTGCGACGAGTTCTGCCCCAACTTCTGACGGGTCACACTTCAGGTGATCTGCAAGATTTGCATGCGGGCCGTAAGTGAAGGTGTGCTCATGCTCGACGAGCAGGAGGTGCGAGTCGACACCACGATGCAACGCACGTTGCAACTCGAGGGCCTCCAGATAAGGGACCCTTCCGAGCCACCTCACCCGTAAGGGCGTCGAGGAGTTGGTCAGAGTTCTGCCGCCCAATCGCGATTCTCAAGAATTTCTTTAACTCGCAACAGGAAGCCTGCCGCATATGCACCATCAAACGCACGATGATCCCAACTCATTGCGAGATTGCCGACCGGATGAACAACGATTGCCTCGCCTCCATCGGCGAGATTTGCGACCACTGGTTTCCGCACAATTGCGTCGGTGGACACAATGCCAACTTGAGGCTGATTGATAATCGGCATCGTGAGAACCGAACCCGCAGAACCATTGTTCGAGATGGTGAACGTCCCACCCTGAATTTCATCGGGGCTGAGGCGACGGTTTCGAGCGCGATCTGCAAGATCATGAATTTCCTGAGCAATCGCTCGAAGTCGCTTGGTCTCAGCACCTCGAATCACCGGAGCAATGAGGCCTTGGTATTCGAGGTCAACTGCAATTCCGAGATCGATGTATCCATGGACGACAAGATCTGAACCCACGACACTCGCATTGAGGTTTGGAAACTCCTGCAACCCATCGACAAGTGCCCGTGCGATAAACGGCAGGTACGTCAGTGAGAAGCCTTCAGCAGCACGGAAGTCTGCTTTTACCGCTGAGCGGACACGATCAACGTTGGCGAAATCAACTTCGACAACGCTGAATGCATGTGGCGATGTTGACTTGCTTGCCACCATGTGATCGCCAGTCAACTGGCGAATCTTTGACAGCGGTACAACCGTTTCTCGCCCGCCTGTCGACATGGCGGATGGTGTTGGCGCAGCCGGAGCAGGCTGGGTGGGCGCAGCCGGTACCTGAGCAGGCGCCGCGGCTGGGGCTGGGGCTGCTGGAGCAGTAGATCCGACCCTGTCAAGGTGATCGAGCACATCTTCTCTCGTGATACGGCCACCGGGCCCAGTGCCGACGAGTACCGAAGAGTCGATGCCGTGCTCATTTACCAATCGACGGACAACGGGCGACAGCAAGCGAGGGTCGTTCGATAGTGGAGCACTCTCGGCTACCGCAGGAGCAGGCGCCGGGGCTGGTTCGGGAGCGGGGGCCGGCGCAGGAGCAGGAGCAGGAGCTGGTGCTGGTGCAGGAGCCGGTTCGGTAGCGGCTGCTGGAGCCGGAGCCGCTGCTTCGCCATCACTGGAAACGATTGCAACGATGGCGCCAACGTCAATTGTGTCACC
>JALRDI010000214.1 GCA_023257035.1 Ilumatobacteraceae bacterium
GTCGAATCGGACTCGCCAGTCAATGGACATGGCCGTGGTTCAACTTGGTGGGCCTCCGGTGTCCACCCGAGGCGAGGAGGTCGGGCTTGATGCCCGGGAATCAGTCGAGGATGTCATTCAGATTCTTGAGGGATACCACGCAATGGTCGCGGCGCGGGTGTTCTCGCACGGTGTTGTCGAGCGCATGGCAGCCCTCTCGACTATTCCAATCATCAATATGTTGTCTGACTGGTCTCACCCGCTGCAGGCCCTTGCTGATCTTCGGACGATGCGTCACGAGTTTGGTGCGCTCTCTGGCCGGAAGGTTTCTTGGGTCGGCGATTACAACAACGTTGCACGGTCGCTCGGCGAGGCATGTCTGATGTCAGGGATGTCGATGTCGTTCGCGTGCCCAGACGGATTTCAGCCGTCTGAGCAAGAGTGCGAACGGCTTTCGCTGCTCGGTTCTGGCGATGTCGTGTCGACTGACGATCCGGTAGTAGCCGTCACAGGTGCCGATGCAGTCCACACTGACACGTGGGTGTCGATGGGGCAAGAGGGTGAGGTTGCAGAGCGGCGGCGGATCTTTGCGTCGTACAGCGTGACCGATGAACTCATGGCTGCGGCGTCGACCAACGCCATCTTTATGCATTGTCTCCCGGCATACCGCGGCTACGAGGTTGCTGCATCAGTGATTGACGGCCCTGCGTCGAGGGTGATTCGTCAAGGCCATGATCGGATGCATGCCGCTCGTGGTGTGCTCGCATTTCTAGGTGGTGTGAGATGAGTGTGAAAGCCCGTCGCCAACAGTTGATTTCGCGCTTCATCGAGCAGCAAGAGGTTGGCAACCAGGCGCAACTTGTTGAACTGTTGTTGTCCGAGCAAGTTTCGGCAACTCAAGCGACGGTGTCACGTGACCTTGACGACCTTGGTGCGATCAAGGTGAGAACAGCCTCTGGGTCGTCGGTCTATGCACTGCCTGAGTTCGCCCCTGATCGAGTTGCACCATTGGAGCAACTTCGTCGGGTGATGGGTGAGTGGGTTGGTGAGGTGACGAGTTCGTCGAACCTCGTTGTCGTCCGCACTCCTCCGGGTTGCGCCCATGTTGTTGCCTCGGCGCTCGATCGCAGCGCAGTTGTTGGGCTTATTGGCACTGTCGCCGGCGATGACACGGTGTTGTGTATTGCGGCAGAAGATTCGACGGGACAATCGCTTGCAGCGGAACTTCGTCAGCTAGCGGGACTCAACGGAGGAGGTCATCATGGGTGAAGACAAGAGTTCAGAGTCGCTGTGGCATGGCCGGTTTGCTGGCGGCCCGGCGGAGGCGCTGATGGCGTATACCGCGAGCATTCCGTTCGATCATCGGCTGTGGGAAGTTGATATCAGAGGGTCAAAAGCCCACGTCCGCGGTTTGGGTCGAGCTGGGGTTCTTTCCCCTGCGGAAGTCGAAGGTGTCCTCACGGCGCTTGACAAAGTGCATGCTGAGTTCTCTTCAAACACGTTTGAGTTCCGCGAAGGTGACGAAGACATTCACACTGCTGTTGAACGCCGTGTGACCGAGATCGCCGGCGACGCCGGAGCCCGTCTCCACACCGCGCGTAGCCGGAATGACCAGGTCGCCACCGACCTCAGACTGTGGACCAAAGGTGCGATCGCTGAGGTCGCATCAGGTGTCGTCAATCTTCAGCGGGTGTTGCTTGAGCGGGCTCGCACTGCAGGTGATGCGTACCTGCCCGGTTACACCCATTTGCAACGCGCTCAGCCGGTCATGCTTGCTCATCATTTGCTGGCACACGCGTGGTCACTGCATCGTGACTTGGATCGTCTTGTGGATGCGTACCGACGGCTTGATGTGTCTCCGCTTGGTGCGGGTGCGCTCGCCGGAACGTCGATTCCGATCGATCCGGCTGCAACGGCAGAAGACCTTGGTTTTGCCTCAACGTTCAACAACTCGCTCGATGCGGTGAGTGACCGTGACTTTGTGGCCGAGACATTATTTGCTCTATCGCTCATCGGTGTTCACCTGTCGCGAATTGGTGAGGAGTGGGTGTTGTGGACATCTGAAGAGTTCGGATTTGCCCGTCTCGATGACGCCTACGCAACTGGATCGTCGATGCTGCCGCAGAAGAAAAATGCAGACATCGCAGAACTTGCACGAGGGAAGTCAGGTCGACTGATTGGTAATCTCACCGGCCTTCTCGCAACCTTGAAGGCGCTTCCGCTTGCGTATAACCGTGACTTACAAGAAGACAAGGAACCCCTGTTTGACTCG
>JALRDI010000245.1 GCA_023257035.1 Ilumatobacteraceae bacterium
GTCGAACCCGGAGACGTTCTTCACTGTGGGGCCGCCGCCGCGTACGACCTTTCCTTCGGCGCTTATGTACGTCACTTGCAGAACCGACGTGGTGAGCCAGCCTCGGCCGAGTACCTCAACGTGGTTTTCACCAACGGCGATTGATCCACCGACCGTTCCGCCTCGTTCTGGGAGGGCGCAGCGCTGGCCAGCTTCAGCAAGCACGTTCGTGAGGTCGGCTGTGCTTGTTCCGGCCTTCACGGTGACAGTCATTTCTGCGGGGTCGTATGACACGACGCCCGAGGGTGCATGAACTTCGCGGGCATCAGGGTTGACGTCGCCACCGACATGCCATCGGGTCTTGCCGCCAACGACGGTGACAGGGCCTCCGCTGCCGACAAGTTCCGCGAACTCGTTCATCCCCACACACCTTCAGGAGTTGCCCGTAAAGATTGAATATCCGCACACGAGTGCCCGACTGGGATCACCTTTCCAGGATTCGATCGACATGCGGGGTCGAACGCATGCCGAAGACGCTCTTGATGGTCGAGGTCGTCGTTAGAAAACATCTGATGCATATACGGCTGTTTCTCAACGCCGATTCCGTGCTCTCCAGAAAGCACCCCTCCTGCGGCAAGTGAAGCTTCAACGATCTTTGCACCTGCTGCGTGGACTCGGTCGTAGATGCCCGGTTCCTGACCGTTGAAGAGCAGCAGTGGATGCAAGTTGCCGTCGCCGGCATGGAACACATTCACAACGGCGAGGTCGAATTCATCGGCGATTCGATACACCTCTTCGAGAGTGTCAGCCAACTTCGATCGAGGTACGACGGTGTCGTGGAGGTAGTAGTTCGGAGCGATCTGTGCCACTGCACCGAACGCTGTCTTTCGGCCCTTCCACAACAGCATGCGCTCTTCATCAGATTCAGCCTGTCGCACGTCGGTCGCTCCGTGCTCGCGTCCGATGTCGGAAATGCGTTGAGCATCGATCTCAACACCGTCGGGTAGCCCATCGACTTCAGCGAGCAATACGGCGCCTGCGTCTCTGGGGTAGCCAACGTTGACGTAATTTTCGACTGCGATGGTGATGCGTTGGTCCATCACTTCCATTGCTGCGGGCACGATTCCAGCCGCGATGACTGCGCTCACTGTTGCGGCGGCATCACGTGGCGTGTCGAATGACAGAAGCAGCGTTCTAACTGCAGGTGGGTTCGGCGTGATTCGAACGGCGACTTTGGTGGTGATGCCGAGCATGCCCTCACCGCCAACGAATACTCCTCGCAGGTCATACCCCGAGGGTTCAGCATCGAGCCCACCGAGGGTGACGATCTCACCATCGGCGAGCACAACTTCAATGGCGAGAATGTGAGCATTGGTGACGCCATATGCGAGGCAGTGCGGGCCACCGGAGTTGTTTCCAACGTTGCCGCCGATCGTGCAGACCTGCTGGCTCGATGGGTCTGGTGCAAAGTGATAGCCGAGCGGGGTGAGGTGTTTCGTGAGGTCGAGGTTGACGACCCCGGGCTCGACCCATGCGATGCGCGACTCGGTATCGACTTCGACGATGCGGTTCATTCGTGAGAGCGAGATGATGACGGGTGCGCCAAGTGGGATCGCGCCACCGGCGAGACCGGTCCCCGCTCCACGGGGAACAACTGCTCGACCGTGCGCCAGCGCGATGCGAACGACTTGCTGCACCTCTTCGGTCGTCTCGCAAAGACAGGTTGGACCAGCGCTTCCACCTTCAAAAACGGAGGCATCTCTTCGGAGCAGTGCGCGCTCGGCGCTGTCAGCCCGAACACGGTCTCCAAGCACGCGTTGCAGGTCGGTGAGGAGTCCGTCGTCCGCTGTCGTCACGGATGCCCAAATCCCGCTGCAGAAATGCCGGCGCAAGCAGCTGCTTCGTCATTGTCAGACGTATCGCCCGACACCCCAACGGCTCCGATGACGACACCGTTGTCAGTGATGAGCACGCCACCAGCGACTGGTACGAGCGGTCCCTTGAGCGATCCGGCCACCCCGCTGATGAAGTGGGGTCGCTCGATCGCCATCTCACCGAGTCGCTTCGAGTTGACGCCCATCTGCAAGGCGCCGTTCGCTTTTCCGAGTGCGATATCAAAACGTCCGGGAGGGGACCCGTCGGAGCGTTCGTATGCAACCGGTGCGCCCGCCGAGTCGATGACAAGAACAACGAGAGGATTCATGTTGTTGTCGACGCCGTGCTGCAACGCCGTTGAGACGATCTGCTGTGCAGTAGCAAGCGAAATTGATGGCTGGTAGGTGGTCATGATGTTGCCTTTATTTCGAGTCGACGGGCATGAAGGATGGGCTCGGTGTATCCGGAAGGTTGCTCAGTTCCCGACAGTACGAGGTCGAGTGCAGCCTTGAGCGCTATCGAGTCTGAGGTAAGGGGTGTGTACGCCTCGTCATCTGCGTTCTGCAGGTCGACAATCGCAGCCATCTTGGAGAAGGTCTTGCGGACCTGAGTTTCATCGACGATGCCATGGGCGAGCCAGTTCGCCATGTGCTGAGATGAGATGCGACAGGTTGCGCGGTCTTCCATGAGCCCGACGTCATTGATGTCGGGCACCTTCGAGCATCCGACGCCCTGGTCAACCCAGCGAACGACATATCCGAGGATGCCTTGCGCGTTGTTGTCGAGTTCGGCCTGAATGTCGGTGTCGGTCCATGCAGGGTGGTCTTCAATTGGAATCGACAGCAATTCATCGAGGCGCGAGTGTCCGCGGGCCGGATCATTGGTGATCAAGCGTTGCTGCTCGGCAACATCGACCCGGTGGTAATGGATGGCGTGCAAGGTTGCAGCGGTGGGAGACGGAACCCAGGCGCATGATGCACCGGCGAGCGGGTGATTGATCTTCGTCGCCAGCATGTCGGCCATAAGGTCAGGCGCTGCCCACATGCCTTTTCCAATTTGAGCGCGTCCGATGAGACCACATGCAAGACCGACGTCGACGTTGTTGTCCTCATACGCCGTGATCCATGCTTCAGATTTCATATCGGCCTTTCGAACCATTGGTCCGGCAAGCATCGATGTGTGGATCTCGTCACCGGTTCGGTCGAGGAATCCGGTGTTGATGAATGCAACCCGTGACGCTGCGGCTCTGATGCACTCAGCGAGGTTGATGGTTGTGCGCCGTTCCTCGTCCATGATTCCGATTTTCACGGTGTTCGGTGCAAGGCCAAGAAGTTCTTCGACTCGACCGAATATGCGACAGGCGAAGTCAACTTCTGCCGGTCCGTGCATTTTGGGTTTGACGATGTAGATCGATGCTGGGGGAGGACCCTGAGTAGGGATCGCAGCCGCGATTGTGAAGAGCGCGTCGAGAATGCCCTCAGGTATGTCGTTGCCTTTAGCGTCTTGAACTGCTGGCGTGGTCATGAGGTGGCCGACATTG
>JALRDI010000318.1 GCA_023257035.1 Ilumatobacteraceae bacterium
GAGTTTTCCTGGGCGTTGGATGTCCTCAGTCGTTCGCTGGTTTCGCTTTACTTGGCAACGGCGTGCTCCTGGCATCCAGAAAAATTCGGCGTGATCGGCGCTCTCGGCGAATGCCAGAACATCGGCCAATACATCGTCAAGCACTTCAATCGTCTCATGAGCGTGAAGTCGAAACGACGGCACACACTGCAAGACGACTTCGCAGACGATGCCAAGAGCGCCGACCCCAACAGCTGCGAGAGAAATTCTTGGATCGCCGTCATCAAGTTGAACGATCTCGCCGTTGCCGTTGACCAACGTCATTGCAACGACGTTGGTGGCGAGATTGCCAAGACCAATTCCGGTTCCGTGCGTGGCAGTTGAGATTGCCCCGGCAATGCTTTGGACGTCAATGTCGCCAAGGTTTGGCAATGCAAGACCGTATTCGTGAAGTTCGCGACAGAAGTCGTGCAGAGTTGCTCCGGCCTCTACGTGCACCCGGCCAGATTCTCGATCGACGTTGAGAATCCTTTGCATGTTGTCGAGACGCAACATGACACCGTCGGTCATCGCTGCCGCTGTGAACGAATGTCCGGCGCCGATGACCTTCACCCGTTGACCTGATTCGTGAGCAATGCGAACAATCCTCGCGACCTCATCGGTGGATGATGGTCGGCGCACGGCGTCAGGAACACAGCGCTGGTTACGGGCCCAGTTACTCACGACGCCGGTTCGAGTTGTGCTCACCCCATCGACAGTAATGGGGTCAACAGGCCTACGATGAGCCGATGTCGATTACAGAAACACCGGCTGACATGAACATCGTGCATGGCGTATGTCATCACGACTGTCCCGACACCTGCGGTTGGGTTGTCGAGACCAATCACGAGGGTGTTGCCGTTCGGCTTCGTGGGGACAACGATCACCCATATTCCGCTGGCGAACTCTGCCCTAAGGTCAACCGTTATCTCGATCGGGTCTACCACCCAGATCGAATCCTCACCCCCCTTCGTCGCACGGGGCCAAAAGGAAGTGGTGAATTCGAGCCAGTCTCTTGGGAGGTCGCGCTTCAAGAAGTTGGCGAACGCCTCTCAGACCTGGTGAAAACCTATAGTGGTGAATCGATTTTGCCGTTCAGTGATGCCGGTAATCAGTCGCTTCTCTCTCTGCAAGGCATCTCGTCGCGGTTCTTCAACTACATCGGTGCAAGCCGACTGCTGCGCAATATTTGTGGTCCGACCGTTGGTGCTGGTCTGTCGATGACGAATGGCAACGGCAACAGTCTTGATCCAATGGAAATTGAGCACTCACGGCTCATTGTCTTGTGGGGCACGAACACTCGTCTCACCAACCGACACCTCTGGCCAACGATCGAGCGGGCGCGTTCCGCAGGGGCACGCCTTGTCGTCATTGATCCAGTAAGAACGATCACTGCTGATGCTGCCGACGGAGCTGACGACTACTTCTTGCAGCCCCTTCCTGGCACTGATATCGCTCTCATGCTCGCAGTCATGCACATCATCATTCGTGATGACTTGGTCGATCGTGAATGGGTCGACGAGCACACCCTTGGATTTGACGAGCTCGCTGCCCACGTCGCAACTCATACACCTGAGTGGGCAGCGTCGATCACCGGTCTCAGCATCGACGACATCGAACGATTTGCTCACGACTATGCCACGATCGGGCCAGCAGTAATTCGAACACTTGTCGGTGCCGAACATCACGAGAACGGTGCGATGTTCTTCCGGACGATCGCCTGCCTTCCTGCGCTCATTGGAGCCTGGAAGCATCGCGGTGGTGGCATTGCACGAAGCGTTGGCATTTGGCATGGATCTGTCGTAGATGAGGCGGCTCTTGAACGGCGCGACCTTCTTGCTGGTCGATCACCTCGCACGCTGAACATGAGTCGACTCGGTGAGATTCTCACCGATACCGACCCGCCTGTTCGGGCCCTCATCGTCTGGAATGTCAACCCGTTGGTGAGCGTGCCAAATGCTGAACTCATCAAACAGGGAATGGTTCGAGATGATCTGCTCATCATCGTCCACGAGCAGTTCATGACCGATTCAGCGAAATACGCGGACTACGTCTTCCCGGCAACGACCCAAATCGAGTCGGTTGATGTCACGCCTGCGTGGGGGCACCTCTATCTCGGGTGGAATGAACCGGCGATCGAACCTTTGGGTGAGTCAGTATCGAACCCTGAGTTTTTCCGTCGCTTGTCAGCGGCAATGGGACTCACCGAGCCATCGCTGTTTGATGACGATCTCACGCTGCTCCGTGATTCGCTGCCGGGTGTAGATCTCGACGAGTTACGCGAACAACATCACATGCGAGTGCCATACCCAGAAGATGGTCGGCCCTTTGGTGCGGGAGAGTTCACCACATCATCTGGGCGGGTGGAGTTTGTCAGCGATCGCCTCGAACAGATGGGCCACTCACGACTGCCAGAGTTTGTCGCACCGCAAGAAGGCCCGGGTGGGCCTCTCGCTGACCGCTTCCCACTGCAGTTGATGACATCAAAACGCCATTTGCGGTTCTTGAACTCGGGGTATAGCCATATGGACACCCACGGTGGTGCTGAAGACGGCCCATTCGTTGAAATCGACGAACACGATGCCAAACAGCGCTCACTCAACGAGGGCGACCGAGTTCGTGTGTTCAACGATCGTGGCTCTCTCGACCTGCCGGTTCGCATCTCATCACGGGTTCGGCCTGGTGTTGTTGTCGTGCCATGGGGATGGTGGGAACAGCACCATCGTGACGGAGGAGTCGCAAATAGCCTCACTAACGACACCCTTACCGACTGGGGTGGCGGAGTGGCGTTCTATGACACATTGGTCGAGGTGTCAAGGCTCTAGTGCCTGAACAGGGGTAACCTGCGCCCATGGCGGGCGACGTGATTTATGCCTTCCGAGTGACGCGGCTTCCGCTTCTTGATGCGGGTGGTGCGCAGATCGGCCGTATTGAGGACATTGTTGTCGTGCCCGGACGCCCGGGTAAGGCTCCACGTGTCGTCGGCTTTGTTGCGAACAGCCAGCGCCGCCGAATCTTTGTCAACTGGGCTCGAATCGGCCAACTCGATAGCGGTGGGGCGCAGTTGCGGTCATGGGACGTTGACCTTCACCCATTCCGCCGACGGGCCGGCGAAACACTGATCGGCGCCGAAATCATCGACCGGGCAATTCCTTCAGGCGAGTCGGTAAGCGATGTTGGTCTTGAACACAAGTCAGACGATGTAAGCGACTGGTGGGAAGTCTCAACTGTTCGTCTTGTTCGACGACAGGTGTTGAAGCCACGGCCGAGCTACCGCCTTGTCGATTGGCGGGAAGTTCAACAGTTGTTCACCGCACACACCGCAATGGCTGCTGAGGCGGCACGTCTTCGTGATATGCACCCGTCTGATGTCGCAGTTGTGGTTCGGGCGTTGCCTCACTCGCAGCGTCGACAGTTGGCAGAGGCGATGGATGACGAACGTCTTGCTGACCTCCTCGAAGAGTTGCCGGAAGACGAACAGCTTCGGCTCATTGAAGGCCTCGACATGGATCGTCTCGTCGGCGTGCTCGAAGAGATGGAATATGACGACCTCACCGACTTGCTGAGCGAGATGCCTGACCAGCAACGCGAAGCCGTACTCGAGGCAATGGACGACGAGGACGCCGAGGTCGTCACTCGTCTCCTATCGTATGACGAACGCACCGCTGGTGGTCTCATGACGCCAGGAATCATCATTTTGGGGCCAGATGACACCGTCGCTGAGGCGCTTGCGCAGCTCCGTGACCCTGACTGGACCCAGGCCATTGCGAGCCAAGTGTTCATCTGTCAGGCGCCGTTTATGCCTCCCACCGGCCGCTATCTCGGAGTTGTCTATGCGCAGCGGCTGCTTCGTGAACCGCCCGGTATGCAATTGGGTCGCTGTCTCCGGAACATTCCAACGACGACACCCAACACCCCTGAACAAGAGGTCCACGAACAGTTCGCCTACTACAACCTGATGGCATTACCAGTGCTTGATGAGGCAGGTCGCCTACTTGGTGCGGTTGCCGTAGACGACGTGGTTGACCGCTTGCTGGGTGTTGACTGGCGTCTGCGCCAACGTCGACGCACGACCCCGGTTCAGCCGATGGTGACGCCATGAAGCGCCGCAACGATCTTTCGCAGCCGCGTCATCGCCGCCGCCTCGATGTGTCATATGACGCGGATGCATTCGGCAAGTTCAGTGAGTCGATTGCGATGCTGCTCGGCACCGCGCGATACCTCGTGTGGCAAACCATCGTCATCATCGTGTGGTTGCTGTTCAACATCCTGCCACCCGCTAATTGGCAGTTTGACCCATGGGGTCGTGGACTTGTTCTGCTGACCTTGGTGTTGTCTCTCCAGGCGTCGTACGCGGCGCCGTTGATTTTGCTTGCACAGAATCGTCAGGAGCGTCGTGACAGAGCAGCTGCTGAGCTCGACCGTCAGGTCGCTGAGCGAACACAGGCCGACACCGAGTTCCTCGCTCGTGAAATCGCCGGGGTTCGACTGGCCTTAGCCGATGTCGTCACCGGCGAGGAATTGCGGGAACAACTCGCAAGCCTGACGTCAGCAATTGAGCGGCTTGAAGCGCGCCTTGGCGACGATGATTCGGCGCACGTTGCTCCTGATCAGTCTGATGGCTGACCGGTGAATTCCTGAATTCGGACCCCGTGTTCTTGCACGTGATGTAACAACCGGTTTGTGGGTAAGCCTTTGGTGCCGGGGATCACGACCCCGTTCGGCAAACCGTTCTCATTGAGCTCAATCACCATGGCCGCAATAACCGCTGCCGAGGCAGAACCAACAAGTTCTGCAATGCCCATCACGTAGGTTTCGCGAGCGCCATCAACCAATGCGCCTCGCACTTCGATCCGGAGGGCTCCAACACCACCTTCGGCATGTGGGGGCCGCAACATCGGTAAACGAGCTGTGAGCCGGTCTCGGCGTGTTGCTGAACGACGGGACGAGATCCGGCGAGCTTCTGGGAATGCTCGATGTAGCAAGATTGGGAGCGGTGACTCTGCGCGGTAGCAGTCAACGGCGCCAACAGGCTCTGGAAACCAGCACAGCTCTCGGCCCGATCCCCCGTGGAATTCTTTCCAGTCGCCGTCGACGTATCCCGGAGAGTGACCACTCAATGAGCGGTGATGAACTCGAGCGCACGCGGGACCTGCGGTGCCATGCATTGCGATGTGAATTTCGTCGACTCGGCTCAATCGGGACGACAGGTGGCGGGCGATAAGTCCAGAGAGTCCAGGCGACATACCTGATCCGATTACCAGAGATGCCTCATTCTTTTCGAAGATTGGATCAAGTTCGAACAGTTGTTGGGTGTCGTTGAGGTCATCGGCCAGCGTGATAACCGACGCTCCTTGGAGACCGCATTGTTCAACAAGTGAGCGATGCCTTCCCGGGTACGCAAGCACCACACTATCGCCCTTTTCCATTTCAGGCAGAGGGTCTCGACGCGGGTCGAACAGAGCAATAACTTCGCCCCCACAGAGTTGTGCAACGCGTGAACCGACAACGCCGTTGCCAGCTAGCCAAAGGGTCATTCAGTGCCACCGTCGTGTGGTGGAATGCGAACTGGCCGCCAACCGCCATGTCGAGGAGGTGTTCCTCCCTTGCCCTTCACCCTGATGGCGCCTGCAGCTGCAATTGTCATGATGAGCGCTGAGATCAGTCGACGGGCGAATCGCATGATCACAGTTTGCCTGAGCGGCACAGGCGATCGCTTAATTTTTGACGATGTGTTCCCTACGGAAACAACAAACGGCGGCCCAATGGGCCGCCGCAGTGGGGCTAACAAGAATCGAACTTGTGACCTCATCCTTATCCGGGATGCGCTCTAACCGACTAGGCGGGTTCGCTGACGCAAACCCGCTTCAGACAACGCGTTCCGCGTT
>JALRDI010000344.1 GCA_023257035.1 Ilumatobacteraceae bacterium
CGGAGGCCCGCCATCGCCATTCCTGCGGCGCCGGTTACTGCGTGCTGTTCGGCGATGCCGACGTCGAAGACGCGGCCAGGGAATCGTTCCTGCATTGGCAACAAACCCGTCGGCCCGGCCATTGCGGCGGTGATGGCGACGATGCGATCATCCTTTTCGGCGACGGCGAGCATGGTGCGAGAGAAGGCCTCGGTGTATCCGGTTGGTCCGCTTGGCGGAGGGCCTGAGAGCGGGTCAAAAATCGGGGCATCGTGAAGGTGCTTCTCGTCGTCGGACTCGGCTGGTGCGTAGCCACGGCCTTTCTGCGTGAGCACATGAACAACGATTGGTCCTTCTTCGCTGAGTTCCTCAGCTTGCTGTAATGCACTTTCGAGTGCCTCGATGTCGTGACCATCGATCGGGCCCGTGTAGCGAACCCCAAGGGCCTCGAAGAATGATGGTGGCTGGAGGAATTCTCGAACGCCGGCCTTGAAGGCATCGAGTGCCCGTTCAGCTTGATTGCCAATGCCTGGCAACTCGTGCAGGAAACGTTCGATTTTGCGTTGACGTCGGACGTACACCGGATTCATTCGAATATCGGTCAGCGCATTCGACAGTGAAGAAGTGATGCGGTCGGTGAAACTGGGATGGTTCGACCGTTCGTCTTCTTGCTGTGCGTTGGCCCACAGGTTCGACACGGTCGGTGCATAACTGCGCCCGTTGTCGTTCAGCACAATAATCACTCGACGTTTCGAGTGACCGAGGTTGTTGAGTGCTTCGAATGACATGCCACCGGTCATCGCGCCATCGCCAATGACCGCAACGATGTGGCGATGATCGGTCGTGCCAGCATCGCGTCCAACTGCAAGGCCGTAGGCATAACTCAGAATCGTTGAGGCGTGGCTGTTCTCAACGAAGTCGTGTCGGCTTTCTTCTCGCGAGGGGTACCCAGAGAGGCCGTCAGCTCGACGAAGTTCATCAAATTGGGCTTTGCGGCCGGTGAGAAGTTTGTGAACGTAGGCCTGGTGGCCGGTGTCCCAGAGAATTGCGTCGGTCGGTGATTCGAATACTCGGTGCAAGGCGATCGAAAGTTCTACTGCGCCGAGATTTGAACCGAGGTGGCCACCATTACTGGCGACAGCATCAACAATGAACTCGCGAATCTCATGCGCAAGTTCCGGCAGTTGTGCCGCAGGCAGACGTTTGAGGTCGTCTGGTCCGTTGAGGTTGTCCAACAACATGGTGAATGAGACGCTACCTCGCCTTATGTCTCAATGTCGTCGGGTGCTCGCAAGTCAATTTGTATGGGAGTTGTGAGCGGCACGCTGCCGAACAGTCTCGTAGCATGGCCTGATGATCGACAGTGACGTGCTCGACCGAGTTCTCAACGAAGCTCGCTGCCATGGTGCCGGATTCGCCGAGGTGTACGCAGAGGATCGGCGCAATACCGGTGTTGCATTTGATGACGGCCGGGTCGATGGCGTGTCGTCTGGTCGTGATCGAGGAGCGGGAATTCGTGTCGTCAATGGCGTGACGACCGGATATGCGCACACATCGGATCTTTCAGAGCGTGGCCTCCTTGCGGCCGCTCGAGCAGCTGCCGATGCGGCTGGTTCTGCCAGTGGTGGCACAGTGACGGTGGCGCTTGACGGATGCACTGCGGGTGCAGGTACGAGGGTTGACGTCGATCCTCAATCGGTGCCGAAGGCACGACGCGTCGAGATGCTCACCGAAGTCGACGAGATCGCCCGAAGTGTGAACGGCGCGGTGGCCCAGGTAAGTGCGGGTCTTAGTGACAGTTACCGATCGGTACTCATTGCGAACTCTGACGGGGTGTTTGTCACCGATGAGGTGACTCGAGTGCTGTTCCGAGTGAGCGTTGTCGCCGACGGTGATCTTGGTATGCAGACCGGTGCTGAGTCACTCGGGTTCACTGGCGGTTGGGAAGTATTTGATCGCTACTCACTTATTGATCTTGCAACTGAGGCTGCCGAACAGGCGGTCCGCAAACTGCACGCCCGACCGGCGCCATCAGGCCAGTTGCCAGTCGTCATTGCCCAGGGCACTGGCGGAGTGTTGTTCCACGAGGCGTGTGGGCACGGGCTTGAAGCCGATCACATTGCGAAGGGCGCAAGCGTGTATGCAGGTCGAATGGGCGAACTTGTTGCGTCGCCACTCGTCACGCTCGTTGACGATGGAACGGTCGATGGCGAATGGGGAACGCGATCATTTGACGACGAGGGACAACCGACCCGACGCAATGTCCTCATCGAAAATGGTGTGCTCGTCGACTACATGTGGGATCACATCCGTGCTCGAGACGAGCAGCGTTCACCATCAGGCAATGGCCGTCGACAGGATTACGCGAGCCTGCCGATGGTGCGCATGACAAATACGTTCGTGCTCGCTGGCGAGGATGACCCGGCCGACATCATTTCATCGACTGAGCACGGCGTGTACGTCGCGAAGCTTGGCGGCGGAAGCGTGAATACGGCCTCTGGCGACTTCGTCTTCGGCATGAGAGACGCTTACCTCATTGAGAACGGACAGATCACTGAGCCATTACGAGAAGGCAACCTCATTGGTAACGGGCCGCAGGTGCTGAGCGATATCGACATGCTTGGGAACGACTTCGCGATGGGTGGCCCTGGAACATGCGGTAAGGATGGGCAGGGAGTTCCTGTCGGAACCGGCCAGCCAACCCTGCGGGTGTCATCAATGACGATCGGCGGGACCGCCGCGTGAGTTCTGCCGAAAGCAATTCAGAACTTTTCGCACTCGCCGATTCGCTCATCGACGCTGCGACTACGCACGAACAGATTGAGGTGTACATCTCCCGGGGTTCGAGCACCGAAGTGCGCGTTCATAACGGAGAGGTCGAGCATTTCGTCTCAGCGATGTCATCAGGCATCGGCATCAGAGTGATCAACGCAGGCCGAACCGGCTTCGCTCATGCGGGAACCCTTGACGCCGACATCGCTGCCGATGTGCTTGCAGAAGCCCGCGAGAACGTGAGTTTTAGCTCAGTCGACGAGTGGGCGGCACTTGCCGAACCAGATGGTGTTGACGTCACCGAACAGGAACTATGGAGTGACGAACTTGATCGTTACCCGACGGCTGACAAGATCGAACTTGCGAAACAGCTCGAACGAATGACGCTCGATCGCGACTCGCGCATTCGTGTTGATGACACGAACTTTGTGGATGGTGGTGGCGAGGGCCTTGTTGCTACGACAACCGGAATCCGTCGTTATGGGCGATCGAACTCGTGTTATCTCAGCGTGTCAACTCTGGCCGATGACACCGACGGAACACGCACTGGGTTTGGATTCGCCGTAGGAGCGCATCCGGGTGAATTCGATGTTGAACGTGCTGCTCGTGAAGGCGTCGATCGCGCAACTCGATTGTTGGGAGCAACGAAGCCGGCATCGCGTTCAACAACCGTCGTGCTCGACCCGTTTGTGACTGCTCAACTGCTCGGAATTATTGGGTCAACGCTCAGCGGTGATGCGGTTGTGAGAGGGCGCAGCCTGTTCGCTGACCGAGTTGGAGAATCAATTGCATCCTCGGCATTCACTCTTGTCGATGACCCGACCGACCGGCGGGCGTACACGGCCACCGACCTTGACGGTGAGGGTCTTGCAGCCCGACGAAATGTGCTCATTGATGGGGGAGAACTCAAAGGGTTCGTACATTCGAGTTATTCGGCACGCCGAGCTGGTGAAGCGACGACAGGTAACGCGATTCGCGGCGGGTATGCCGGCTCGCCATCGGCTGGTTGCCTTGCGTTGCAACTCATTCCTGGTGAGCGCGCCCAGGCAGATCTCATCGCGTCGATCGATGACGGCGTGCTCATCGAAGGTGTGAGCGGCCTGCACTCAGGTGTGAATACGGTGAGCGGTGACTTTTCTGTTGGGGCGACGGGAATGACGATCCGAAATGGTGCACTCGCCGAACCGGTTCGAGAATTCACCATTGCGAGCACCATTCAGCGCATGTTGAACGACATCATCGAAGTTGGCGCCGACCTCGAGTGGCTCCCGATGCGGGCATCAGGCCCGTCGCTGGTGATTCGCGACGTCATGGTGTCGGGAAGCTCGTAACCCGTGGACACGTTCCAGGCAATCGTTCTTGGCGTTGTTCAGGGTCTCACCGAGTTCCTGCCAATTTCTTCCAGTGGACATCTCGAACTCATACCTCGGGCGTTCGGCTGGTCGCGTCCCGAGGGTTCTGCGGCTCAAGCGTTCGATGTTGCGTTGCATTTCGGAACATTGCTTGCCGTCATCGCGCATTTTTGGTCAGATCTCGTGAGGTACATCGTCGATGGAGTCCGTGCGGTGGCACGGCCAAGGGAGGCCTCAAGTGATGGTCGGCTTGCGTGGATGTTCGTTGTTTCAGCAATCCCGGCCTCGATTGCGGGTGTATTGCTGAATTCATGGATTGATGACCGTCTTGGAACCCCAGCAGTGATCGGCTGGTCACTCATCGGGTTTGGCGCATTGCTGTACGTGGCCGACCATGCGGCCGGTAGCCGGGCGCTGACGTCGGTGTCGTTGAAAGATGCGACAGCAATTGGGTTCGCGCAGGTTCTTGCTCTGAACCCGGGCACCTCGCGCTCTGGAATCACGATTTCGGCGGGTCGGTTTCTCGGTCTTCAGCGTGATGCTGCCGTTCGCTTCTCGTTCGTGATGGGCATCCCCGTGATCTTCGGTGCCTTCGTATTTGAAATGGCACAACTTGTCTCCGATGGAGTTCCAGATGGTTTGGTATCGGCAATGGTCGCGGGCGGGATCACGGCCTTTATTTCCGGGTGGCTTGCCGTCGCTGGCTTGTTGCGCTTCGTTCAGACTCGATCGTTTACGCCGTTTGTGGTCTACCGAATCATTCTCGGCGTCGTTGTCCTTGTGTTTGCATACGCCTAGCCGTTTGCTGTGCAGGCCAGTTCCTCAACGAGGCGCTGGCGATCAGCGAGGAGTAGAGCAAAGATCACCAGAGCGGCGACGACCGTACTCATGTCGACGATGAGTGGGTGTCGCGCCCGCCAACGACGCGCCATTGCGAATTGGTTGATGATGTGCAGGCGAAAGCGGTGTAAGAGTGAAATTACCCGAAGTCGTACGCGGCTCGCCATCGAGCGAGCAGGATGTCAGCTCAGTCGCTTGATGACGATGTTGTCGACGAACTGGATGACGTCGATGACGACGTCGTCGATGACGATCCAGACGAATCAGAGGATGTGCTCGACGAACTTGTCGAACTCGTTGCGCTTGAGGAAGATGTCGACTTGCTTGATGAACCGCCACGACTGTCGTTCTTGTAAAAGCCGCCGCCTTTGAATGTCACTCCAACAGGCTGAAAGACCTTCTTTACTGCGAGCATCTCGCCAGAATCAGGGTGTGCGTACTCGGTGAGGGCATCGTCGCTAAACGATTGCTGCACCTCAATGGTCTCTCCGGTGTCAACGAATTTGTATACGTAAGTCGGCATGGCAGTTCGCAGGATATCGTCGGTCTCGTGGAGGTACGAACTCTCGTCATCCCGGCTGCAGGGCTTGGCACGCGATTCCTGCCGGCAACGAAAGCGGTGCCGAAGGAGCTCATGCCAATCGGCGACATCCCTGCGATCCAGTTGGTGATCGATGAAGCTCTTGGTGCCGGTATTGATCACGTCGTCATCGTCGGGAGTTCCTCGAAGCCAGCGCTTGAAGAATATTTCAGCCCCCGCCCCGATCTTGAACGCATGATGCGCGAGAAGGGCAACGATGAAATGGCTGACCGTCTCGCTGCGATTGGGCGCGACTGGCGAGTCAGCATTGTTCACCAAGACGATCCGAAAGGGCTCGGTCACGCAGTCGGCTGCGCCTCATCGGTTGTCGGTGGCGATGCCTTCGTTGTCTCACTCCCTGACGAGATCATGAGTGGCCCGCAATTTCTTCAAAAGATGATTGATGTCTGCAGCACAACCTCAGGCAGCGTTGTGGGGCTGATGGAAGTAGATCGCTCCCAGGTGTCGGCCTACGGGGTGGTTGCCCCGGCCGGCGCAATGACCGACGGTGTGGTTGAAATTCGCGACCTCGTTGAAAAGCCGACGGTTGAAGAGGCACCAAGTTCGCTCATCATCATTGGTCGTTACGTGTTAACGACCGACATTTTTGATGAAATCGCGCGGCTGCAGCCCGGTGCCGGCGGTGAACTTCAACTCACCGATGCAATTCGCGCACAGGCGCAGCGGGCACCGCTACACGGTGTTGACACCATGGTGAAACGTTGGGATACAGGCACGCCAGCCGGATTCCTTACTGCTGCCGTTGAGATCGCTCTGTTGCATGGTTGGGCTGACGGTCTCGAGTCGCGACTCAGCGACATCATCGGTGGTCGTAGCTAGTAGCCGCCATTAGCGACGTCGAAACAATCCTTCAATGTCGAGCGGCAGCCCGTAGTCGTCAACTGCGAATTCAGTTGTCGAGCCAAGATGCTCGACGCTCAACGATGAGGGGCTGAGACGCTGGTAGTTACGAAAGCCGACGGTGAGGCCAAGCGTTTCAGTGTCGACCTCGATCACTTGCACAATTGTCGGCGCCTCGACAGACGGTTGGTGGCGACGAGCAGGTACAAGATGGTCGAATGGGGTGCAGTTCAACGCCAGGTCGGTGCAACCATCAAGTTCTGGGCGGTGCGCTCCGTTCATTTCGCCCCAACGCCCCTGACCATCGGTGCCAAGCCAGAGGTCGGGTTCTTCGAGATCGCGAAATAAGAGAAATTGACGAATCTCCCACATTGCCGACAGCCGAACCACATACTGGATTTGTTCGCGCCCGACCATTCCTGACGCAGTCCATGCCTCGTTTTCCCAACGAAGTGTGAGTTCTTCGTGGTGTTCACCATCCCATGTGTCCCAGCGCGCCGTGTATCCATCGGCGGGAAAGGGAGTGAACGCGCTCACCTCACCAGTCTGCCGTACGCAAGCCTGCCCCACTCGCGGTACCGTCAGGGGCGTGATTCCGTTGCCAGAAGCCCAGTCATTCGTTCTTGAGCGGTGTCCAGCGCGAGAGTCGGTCGAACTGCCATTTGAGCAGGCCGCAGGAATGGTGCTCGCCACTGACGTAGTTGCGACAGAGTTAGTGCCCCCATTCGACAACACTGCGGTAGATGGCTACGCAGTGATCGCTGCCGATGTCGCAAACGCTGCTGTAGAACCAGTCGAATTGCAAGTTGTTGGTGAGGTGGCAGCAGGAGCGGCAACCGACCGAGTACTGGCTCGCGGCGAGACAATCCGGATTATGACCGGTGCCCCAATTCCGGAAGGCGCCGATGCGGTTGTCATGGTCGAGGACTCTGAACTCATTGACGAGAACACCGTGCGTCTGTCGGCAAGTGTGCAGAGGGGAGACGCAGTTCGTCCTGCTGGTGACGACGTGAAGCCTGGCGAGGTTGTGGTGGCTGCAGGAACGCTCATCACCCCACCAGTGCTTGGCGTGTTGGCCATGGTGAACGCGCTTACCGTCTCGGTGTATCCACGGGTGCGTGCTGCAGTGCTATCGACGGGTGACGAACTCGTCGACGACGGACGACCCTTGGCGCCGGGGGAGATTCGTGAGAGCAATCGCCGGATGCTGGCGGTTGCGCTGCGTGACGCCGGCTGTGATGTGACCGACCTCGGTACGGTTCGAGATGACGAAGCAGAACTCGAACGAGTGCTGAGATCTGCGGCTGATCAATATGACGTCGTGGTGTCGAGCGGTGGTGTCTCGATGGGCGATTACGACGTTGTGAAAGCTGTGCTTGGTCGAATTGCCGACATGCAGTGGATGCAGGTCGCTATCAAACCAGCGAAGCCATTCGCGTTTGGCCTCCTCGATGGCACCCCAGTATTCGGACTACCTGGTAACCCGGTGAGTTCGTTCGTGAGTTTCGAAATGTTCGCTCGGCCTGCATTGCGTCAGATGATGGGATTTGAGCGGCTTGCCCGACCGAGCGTCGTAGGCGTTGCCGACGTTGCCTTAGAGCGTCGGCCTGATGGCAAAACCCATCTGATGAGAGTGCAGTCCGAATTTGGTGACGATGGCCGCTGCCATGTCGTGCCAGTTCGAGCTCAGGGAAGTCATCAATTGGCGGCGACATCCTCGGCAAGCGCGATTGCGGTCGTTCCCGATGGCGATGGCATTCCCGCCGGGGGAGAGGTCGCCGTGCTTCTCCTTCTATCCTGAAGTCATGAACGCGGAAGCACGCGATCTTGTTGACCCGTTTGGGCGGGTCATCCGAGACCTTCGGATCTCGGTGACTGACCGCTGTAATTTCCGCTGTACCTATTGCATGCCAGAAGAGGGCATGAAGTGGCTCGATCGTGATGATGTGCTCTCGTTTGAAGAGATTGAGCGCATCGCTTCGTTGTTTGTTCGTCG
>JALRDI010000084.1 GCA_023257035.1 Ilumatobacteraceae bacterium
ACAACACCATCGCTGATGCCCCAGGAGCCACACGCTCGCCATCTGGCAGAAACCCAGAATCGGCCGGGTTGCTCCTCAGCAAGAACCATCCCGGTACGACCGTTCCAACAAGAAAGAGCAAGGCCAACCACGGCGCAGCGCCTTGCAACGTCTGATCATCCACAAACCACTTTGCAGCTGGCGTTATCACCACGCCCCCAACTGACAGACCAGTTGATGCCACCGAAATAGCCATCGCTCGACGGCGATGAAACCATCGTGTAACAACTGTAGTCACGGTGACCAAACCAGCTGCGGCGAAGCCAACTCCGTAGAAGCAGTAGACGACGTAGAGCTGCCAGACTGCCGTGATCTGCCCAAGAGCGAGAAGCGATCCGGCCCCGATGAGTCCGCCACCGAGCACTGCAAGTCGAGCATCTCGGCGGGCAATAAACCGCGCCACGGCAAGACCCGTTATTCCGGAAACAACAAAAAAGACCGTTGTGCCGAGAGAGAGGGATGCAATATCCCAACCGCGTTCCTTACTCAGAGCATTGAGGTACACAGCGAGCCCGTAGAAACCAAGGCCAGCCGAAGTAGTCAGAATAAGGAATCCACCAGCGACGACTCGCATGCCCGGAAATTTGGTACCAGTGATTGCGGGGGCTTCGGAAGAAGTTTTAGGCACAGACGAACCGTACTCACCTCGGGCAGGTAATTTGCGGTTGTGGCTCTTGTTATCTCACGAACTCATTCCCCTGAGGGCAAACCATGAGCAAGATTTCTCCATGCAACAAGGTGTGTCGCCTCGAGCAGGGAATCTGTGTCGGGTGCTTCAGAACTGCTTCTGAAATATCAATGTGGTCGATGATCAGCGATTCAATCGCTCAAGCCGTGATTGCAGAACTACCCGAGCGACAGCGTCGCCTGAAATCACATCTTGAAGAGGTCATCGAGTGACGATGGCGCTGACGATTCCGCTGGCTCGTCTTCCTCGTCGATAAACGCCGCATAACCATCACGTTCGAGAACCTCAGCGAGCTCTGGCCCACCGCTGTTGACGATCTGACCCTTCACCAAAATGTGAATGTGGTCAGGTCGAAGTTCATTCAACAACCGGCTGTAGTGAGTAATCGCCAACACACCAAGGGGATGCTCTGCATCATTTGAGAGTTCTTCAACCCGGCGCGAACAGTCGCGAAGGGCATCGATATCGAGACCAGAGTCGAGCTCGTCAAGAATCGCAAACAGCGGCTGCAAGACCGAGAGTTGCAGGGTTTCATTCCGCTTCTTCTCGCCGCCGGAAAGATCGACATTTAACGGACGATCAAGAAAGCGATGTTCAAAACCAATGCGATCAGCCTCAGCTTTGAGTAATTCCGAAAGACCAGCGGTATCTCGACCACGATGTTGCAACGCTTCGCCTAACGCATCAGCAAGCGAGACACCCGGCACTTCGGTTGGGTACTGCATGATGAGATGCACGCCTGCAATGGCTCGCTCCCAGGTCGACAACGCAAGAAGGTCAACACCGTCAAGGGTGACGCTGCCTGCAGTAACGGTGTATCCGGGCCGGCCCATAATCACCGCAGACAGTGTGCTCTTACCTGCGCCATTCGGACCCATGACCGCATGCACCTCACCCGAGGCAATCGTCAGATCGATACCACGAAGGATCTCGTTACCAGCGACCTCAGCGTGAAGCCCCGAAATTTCAAGAACACTCATGATGACAACTCCACATGCACGTCACCGTCAACCACTGACACGTTGTGGACGCGAACTGGCACAGTTGCTGGCAACGTATCCGGCTCGCCGGTAGTCAGGCTGAATGCGCTGCCATGCTTCGGGCACTCAAGCGTGCACGCTCCTGGCCATACGTCGCCACCCGATAGCGAAACATTTGCGTGGCTGCAGAGGTCATCGATCGCATGAACGTCATCACCGATGCGCACAATCGCAACAGCCACGCCATCAACGTTGTGACAGACAGCCGCGCCATCAACTAAGTCATCAAACTTGCATACATTCGTCACGATGCGACTCCAATCGAGAGTTTGCGCGCAACTCGATCACGAACTTCATCAACGATCGTCCCATCGGGCAAACGGCTGAGGACTTCGTCAAAGAAGCCAAGAACGACAAGTCGTTCCGCGACCTCGGGCGGCACTCCACGGCTCTCGAGATAGTAGCGCTGCTCTTCGTTGATCGGACCGACCGTCGACGCGTGACTGCAGCGGACATCATTATTTCGGATATCGAGATTCGGGACACTTTCGGCCCATGCGCCTTCGCTGAGGGTCAGGTTACGGTTCGTCTGGTTTGCAGATGTTCCCTTTGCACCCTCGTCAATGGAGATCATCCCGGTGTACACGCTGCGAGCGTGGTCTTGAACGGCACCTTTAAAGAGCAGATCGCTCGAGGTGTGCTCAGCAACGTGGTTCTGGATAACACGAAAGTCGTGCATCTGGTCACCACCGGCGAAGTACAAGGCAACCTGTTCAATCTCTGATCCAGTTTCCTTCGAGGTCGCCTCGGTGCGAACTCGGGTGTAGTAGCCGCCGAGAGTAATAGTCGACAACCGGACAGATGAATCTCGACCTGCGGAAATGAGCTGGTGGCCGATCTGCCACGAAACCTCATTGAGATCATTCACTGCGAGGTATGTGACTTTCGCCCCCGGGCCTGCCTCGATTGACAGCAACGGCGAAGTAAGACTGGGCGCCTCGCCTGCTGAGCGGAAACGCTCGATCACCGTGCATGTTGCGTGAGCACCAAGGCGGATCACCGTACGAGGAAAGGTCGCCGAGCCATCTTCGGCTTGGAATTCAATGACAATCGGTTCTTCAACCGTTGTGTCTGCCGGGACATCTACACACACCGTCTGCTGGTGACTTGCATTGTATTCGGCGAAAACATCAGGGCTCTCAATCGTTGAATCTGCATCGGCGTCAATCGACAAAACCGCTGAATCACCTGACACATCAAGGGAACCGCGCTGGATACTAAATGCGCTGACATCGAGTTCAGCGATGCGGCTATACCGCCATATTTCAGCGTCGGCAGTGGGGAGTTGGAGGTCTGCCAGTGCGAGCACGACTTAAATTCTACTATCCAGATAGTGGTAATTCACTCGGTGCTCAGGAATCGCCACGGCGTCGAAAGAGTCGCCGTAAACGTCCTCCACGCTCGCCACGTTCGCGCTCTTCTGCGAGCTCTTGCATAACGCTTCCCGCAACCTCGTTGAGAATGTCTTCGGCCGCATCGAGAACAGCCTCGACACTTCCATCATCAAGCCCGTCCGGCTCTGGAGGGGTCGCTGAGACGATGAGCGAGCCATGCGTCCATGCCGCGTCGGCAAGTCGGCGCTCATACTTCGGGCAGTCGTCCGGGCACCGCCAGGGCGCGTGAGGAGCGAGGTCAAGATTGCATTTACGAACAGTGTCTCCACTCGGATAGGAGCGAGATTCAAAGTGCTTGCACTCAGTTCGCATTGGCATGGCTACACCCTAGAAGGCCACGACGAGCCAACCGATGGTTTATCCGACGGAGCCTTCCATCTGAAGCTCAATGAGACGGCTCCACTCAACGGCATACTCCATTGGCAGCGTTCGGGTAATCGGCTCAATAAAGCCGTTCACCACCATTGACATCGCTTGCTCTTCGGAAAGCCCACGGCTCATCAAATAAAAGATTTGCTCATCGGCGATCTTTGAAACGGTCGCTTCATGACCGATTTCGGCGTCACGCTCCCCCATTTCCATATAGGGATACGTCTTCGATACAGAATCCTCATCAAGGATGAGCGCATCACACTGCACGTGGCTCTTGCATCCATAGGCACCTTCATCGATCTTGACGAGACCGCGATATGTCGTGATGCCGCCGTCTTTTGAAATCGACTTCGAGACGATTTTCGAGGTGGTATTCGGAGCAGCGTGAACCATCTTTGCGCCTGCGTCTTGGTGCTGCCCATCGCCCGCATAGGCAACCGAGAGCACTTCACCGGTGGCGCCTTCGCCAACGAGATATACCGCTGGGTACTTCATCGTGAGCTTCGAGCCGATGTTGCCGTCAATCCATTCCATGTGGCCGTGGGCCTCAACGCGGGCACGCTTGGTGACCAGGTTGT
>JALRDI010000085.1 GCA_023257035.1 Ilumatobacteraceae bacterium
CTCTCGCAACGAGCTGACTTCTTTGAGGAGGAAGTCGGCCTCGAAACCACTGTTCGCCGGCCGATTGTGAACACTCGCGATGAACCTCATTGTGACGCTTCCAAGTATCGGAGACTCCATGTCATTGCGGGCGATGCCAACATGTCAGAGGTAGCAACGTTCGTCAAAGTTGCGTCAACCGCAATGCTCCTTGCAGCAGTTGAAGACGACCCGGCGATGGAGATGCCTGCGCTCGCTACTCCGGTTCGAGCTATCACCCAAGTAAGTCATGACCCAAGCCTGAAAGCGGCGATTTCCACCTACGACGGCACAACCGTGCGGGCCATTGAGGTGCAGTGGCAACTCTACGAAATCGCGCGAAATTGGGTCGAACGAACCGGAGGAGAAGCAGTTGGAGTGGCTGACTGCACTCTTGCGCTTCATCACTGGGAGAGCATGTTGGCTGGACTCGAAAGTGATCCGGCATTGGTGGCGGATCGAGTCGACTGGGTTGCTAAACAACGCCTGATTGACGCCTATGCAAACCGTCATCAACTTGACCCCGGGTCAGCTGCCCTCCGAGCGATCGACCTGCAGTATCACGATATGAGGCCGTCGAAAGGACTTGCAGCACGATGTGGCCTTGTTTCTCTTGTCACGGAAGATGAAGTTGAGCAAGCAAAAACCCAACCGCCGGAAAGCACCCGTGCGTATTTCAGGGGGCGATGTGTGGAGCGATTCGGAAATGAGGTCATCGCAGCGAATTGGGACTCAATGGTCTTTGACATCGGTACTGATCCATTGCGGCGGGTTCCAATGGACGATCCGTTACGCGGCACTGCAGAACTCGTGGCTAACGTAATCGACAACAGCGCAACTGCGGACGAGTTAGTAGCCGCACTCGCCGAACCAATCGGATAACTCCCGTACTAAGAAAGCACTGCGATGCCAGACCGAATACAGCGAAAGAAGTCAGAACGTCAGGGCGAAGAAGTTACCGACGCTGAGACTTCGCCCGCGGAAACCCCCGCGCTTGACGACCTCGACGACCTGTTAGACGAAATCGATGAGATCCTTGAGGAGAACGCTGAAGAATTCGTACGTTCCTATGTGCAAAAGGGCGGTGAATAGACGTGGCGATGCCGGTCTTCCAGCCTGGAGATGATCCAGGAAGTGACTTTCCGATGCTGCTGCAGCGCGCTGGCTATGGGCCACTGAACTTGCCAGCAGGTTCGATGATTGAATCGCCACACGCAACAACCTGTGTCGCGGTTCGCTTCGACAATGGTGTCGTCATGGCTGGTGATCGACGGGCAACGTCGGGGCACCTGATTTCCCATCGGACGATGGAGAAGGTTGTTCAGGCAGACCGACACTCTGGAGTCGCCATCGCCGGGGCTGCGGGACCAGCCGTCGACATGATCAGGCTGTTCCAAGTTCAACTCGAGTACTACGAAAAGGTCCAGGGGAGTGCGCTGAGTCTGGAAGGCAAGGCAAACCAACTGGCGTCAATGGTTCGAGCAAATGTTCCTGCCGCAATGCAAGGAATGGGTGTTGTGCCTATTTTTGCCGGCTATGACGTCCGTCGATCTGTCGGACGATTGTGGGCCTATGACATGCTCGGAGGACGCTACGAAGAACGTGATCATGTCGCAACGGGATCAGGGTCGCTTCATGCCTCCACTGTGATGAAGGTCGGATATAGGACGAACCTCAGCAGAGATGAAGCGGTTGAACTCGTTGCACGCAGCCTCTGGGAAGCAGCTGATGCTGA
>JALRDI010000086.1 GCA_023257035.1 Ilumatobacteraceae bacterium
CCACCTACCAGTGGCGGTTGTTCTGCATCACCGGCTTGTGCATCATGGCGGAGGGCATCGAGGTCAACTTGCTGTCGTTGTCGCACTCATTGTGGTGTCGACAATGGGCGGAGATGAGGCCGTAGATATTTCGATTGCGAGCTCGACCACGTTTGCTGATACGACGACAACAACGACCGTTGACAACGCAACGGCAGAATCGGCCTGCACGATCGATGAATTCGAGATCGCAAAGGGCGATAGTGGTGATTCGGTGAGTTGCGCCCAGACAGCTCTTGTTGCTGCCGGATACAGCGAGGTCACGATCAATGGGGTGTTTGATGAAGCTACTGATGAGGCGACTCGTGCATTCCAAACTGACTTTGAGTTGTACGTCGACGGGATCATCGGCAAGGTCACCGCAACTGAACTTGGAGTTTGGCCAGGTCTTGAGGCCTTCGTTGTAAGAACCCCAGAACCGGCACCGGGTGCGGTCGATCTCTCGGGGATGCCACTTTCCCCGGTTGCCTCTGCTGGCAGCGATGCGCCACAACTCCCTGAAGATGCAGGTCAAGGCACCGGCAAGCGAGTGGTCTATGAACGTTCGTCGCAGCGTGTCTGGGCAATCGACGATGATGAGCAGATCGTTCGCTCGTACCTCGTGTCAGGTAGTCGTTACCGCAACGAGGTTCCCGGATGGCACACCGTGTACAGCCGGTCGGAAAGTGCGCTCGGATGGGATCTTCAAGCTGATCTGCCGTACATGATTCGCTACACCCAGACCGAGCGGGGCCACATCGGATTCCACGCCATTCCGTCATGGAGGGAATCAGGCGAAATGCTGCAAACGATTGAAGAACTTGGTCAGCGGCTTTCGGGTGGATGCACCCGGCAGGCCCTCCAGGATGCTGAATTCTTGTGGACCTTTGCTGACGTTGGCACGAAAGTGCTCGTGCTCTGACCGGTAACCCCCAGCACTATCGGCCGAGGCAGGCGCTGACCCGGGCGCGTGGATCAGCAGCACCGGCAAGTCCATGCTCATCTCGCACGATGGCATGCGCGTGGCCAAAGACAGAATCCCATTCGGGCCGGCTGCGAATTCGATGTCCACGCGCCGTGAGTCGTTCTCTCCAGAGAGCAGGGGAGTGGCCTTCAAGTAACACTTGTTGGCGCGACATGTCGTTCCAGCTGTCGAACCCTGATTTCTCTCCGGCAAGAGCCCAGCGAGCTGCATGAATTGCTTCTGCAGGCGATTGTTGATGATGAAACAGGCGTGCAGCAATCTGCAGCAAAATCTGTGGCTGCGCGTCTCCGCCCATCGTTCCAAAGACCGACACGAATTCGCCGTCCCTTGTGGCGAGAGCGGGCGACAGAGTGTGAGGTGGGCGGCGGCCAGGACCAAACACTGCGGGGTGACCTGGCTCAAGTGAGAACCCAAGACCGCGGTTGTGCAAATTGATCTGCGTGTTGGGCTCAGCAAGCCAACAACCGAACCCAGAGGCATTTGACTGAATGAGCGACACCGAAAGCCCGTCAACTTCAGCCGTGCAGAGATACGTCGTGTCGCCATCGGTCGAGCGCACCCCAATCTTGCTCGCAGTATTGACATTGAGGAGATCACGGCGAGCCGTAATCGCATCAAGAAGTGCTTCGCCATTAGCTCGGTCACTCAGCACCTGCGGGCGGTCGTAGCCAGCAACTTTGGCAGCCTCAATCGTGAGATGTGCCCAACGATCTTCCTCGGTGTCACCGAGGTCGATGCCGTCAAGCAGCGAAGCTGCACCAAGGGTGAGGTAACCCTGTGAATTTGGCGGAATGGTGTGTAGTTCGACTCCGAATGCTGAACGCGTCAGAGGGGCGACCCACTCAGCGGATGAACGCTCGAGATCACGTTCATGGAACAGTCCGTTTCCGAGCTGCATGAGCCCCTGGCCGAACTCGCCAAGATAAAAGCCGTCTCGTCCCGAAGTCGCAATTGCCCGAAGTGCTCTGGCGACCCCCGGCCTTTTGACCGTTGCACCTACGTGGGTGGCCTGGGTGGCAAGTTCAGACAACTTCTCTGCGCCTGCATCGTCAAGCTGTCGCACAGCTCCGACGAGAAGAGGGCTTGCCGGAAAACCCTTCTCGGCAAGGTCAATCGCCGGTTGAAGAATCTCAGCGAGCGGCACTGATCCAAATCGTTCGTGCAGAGCGATCCACCCATCGACGCAACCGGGAACGGTAACGACCCGAATGTCGTGTCGAAATGGCATTTCCGACAGACCTTCGGAGCGAAGTTGGTCGGCATTTGCGCCCGAGCCTGCACGGCCGCTGCTGTTGAGTGCGTGAACGGTGGTCCCATCATGAATAAGCGCGAAGAGATCTCCTCCGAGACCACAGAGGTGAGGTCCTGTTACCGCAATTGCGGCATTCGTCGCGATCGCTGCGTCAACTGCGTTGCCACCTGCCGTAAAGATGGCATCTCCGGCGCGTGCGGCAAGTTGGTCTGCGGCAGCAACGAGGTGGCGGTTGCCTCGAGTTGAGCTTTGCGGAAGCGGGTTCATACCGGCACCGTAGCGAGCGGGTGCAAAGGTGTTGGAGCCGTGAGGTTTCCTCCACTGCGAATTGTGCCTCGGGCCCTTACTACGGTTCGGCTATGGCAGTCGACAGTGGTGGACCACTCAAAGGCATCAAGGTTGTTGAACTCGGCGTCTGGATTGCAGGACCGGCAGCAGCACTGATTCTCTCGGACTGGGGAGCAGATGTGGTCAAGATCGAACCACGTGCTGGAGACCCCAATCGATCGTTCAAGTACATCTTTGGTGGCGAACCAGAGACGAACCCGATTTTCGAACTCGACAATCGCGGGAAGCGGGGTATCGCAGCCGATATTTCAACCGACGATGGTCGCCAAGTGGTGCTTGACCTCCTCGCCGAAGCGGATGTGTTCATCAGCAACCTTCGACCGGGTGCACTTCAGCGAGCCGGTCTCGACTCTGAGACGATTCTGGAGAAGTTCCCGAGCCTGATCTACGGCCACATCACTGGCTACGGGCGCGAAGGTCCCGATGCTGAGCGAGCAGCATATGACCTTGCTGCGTATTGGGCTCGAACGGGTATCGCTCATTCATTGTCAATCCCGGGTGCAGGGCTTCCAATTCAACGCGGCGGCATGGGTGACCATGCGACGGGTGTGGCGCTTGCGGGCGCAATCAGTGCCGCTCTTGTTCACCGCGAGCGCACTGGGGAAGGCCAGTTGGTGACGACGTCGTTGATGCGCCAAGGCCTCTACACCCTCGGCTTTGATCTCAACCTCAAGCTCGACTGGGGTCGTGTGGCACCGATTGCTCAGCGTGAAACCAACCCGAACCCGATGGCGAACAGTTATCGCACGGCTGATGACCGTTATCTCTGGCTTGTCGGGGTGTCATCTGACCGGCATTGGCCTCCACTTGCTCGGGCGCTCGGCATCGATCACCTCATCGACGACGAACGTTTCAACAGCGAGAAAGCGCGTTTCAAAAATGCCGCTGAGCTCATCAGTCTTCTTGATGACATATTCGCAACACTCACCTTGGAACAGTGCGCAACCGCATTCGCTGATGAACCTGACGTGTTTTGGGCGCCAGTGAATAGCGTGGACGACGTGGTTGAGGACCCACAATTTCGGCCGTCGGGTGCGGTTGTCGAGGTGCCAGAGCGTGATGGCTCAAGTACACGCGAGATGCTTGCGACCCCGGCAGATTTCTGGGGGACTCCATGGAAGCCACGTCGGGTCGCCCCAGACATCGGAGAACACACCGTCGAGGTGTTGAAAGAGCTCGGGTATGACGATGACCGAATTCAGGAGTTGATCAATTCGGGAGCGGTCGTCGCCTGGGACGAGTAACTCCAGTGATCCTCACCGTTGCAATGACGCGATCAGCGACGGACGTTGTGTTTCAGTTGCCTTGGCGTTGATGAGCTGCCGCTCGAGAATTTGATTGAGCGTCGCCACCGCTTGTGGAATCGGGTGATCAACAAAAAACTGCTGCACCATCTCAACGTCGTCATTGTCGGTAAGCAGTTTGACGGAGTCGACCATCCGCACGATTGTGTTTGTGGGGAATCTGTCATTCGCTTCGTCCCAGTGCTCTGCAACAAAACGCCAAGCGGCGGAGCCGTAGTTCTCATTTGCGATACACGCTCTCAATAGGAATGGAGCATTCTGTGTACGCACCTCATGGGAGAGCGCAAGCTCACAGGTTCGTGCGATCAGAGATGCATCACGAAATTCTGCGAGTGCGTAGAGATTTCGAAGTTGCTCTTGAGGAGTTTGGGAAGTTCTGAAGCCCTCGAGAAAGCGCTCATAATCTGATGCGCCGCCGCAACTGGCAACCACCGTTGTGGCGGCCGAGAGCAGTTCAGGATTGACCGCTGTGGTAGCCGACTCATTCAGAATCTGACGGCAGCGCTCGATCGAAGGTTCGTCGTTCCCGAGGAGTGCAATCGTTCTCAACAGGAGACCCCGAAGTGAGCCGGTGAGGTCATTTTCACCAATTTCTGGCTCGCCGAGGCGTTGCAGAGTAGGTTCGCAGAGCTCGCGAACCATGCGTTCGAATATTGCTCGTTCGTCTGCTGTACCGATAATGCGCGACACAAGGCGCAGTCCTGCGGTGATGCTTTGCCACACTGAAAGACCGTCTTCATTGCGAAATTCGGAGACCATGTCGAGGAAATCTGCCGCCTCAAGGCGGCACGAGGTAACAGCAGCGATTGCATCGTCGATGAGGGTGTAACGCTCGAGCACATCGAGCGTGGGTAACACGTCCTGAGTGATTCGAGAGCGCAGATCATTGTCGTACTCAACTCTCACGAATGAGTGCCCGCCGGCATTCACGATGATTGGGCCGTCGGTGTCAACCGCTACTCGATGCTCACGATCTTCCAACAGCACTGTTGAGCTTCCAGTCGATGTCCGGTAACTCAACGGGATCATCCACGTCGTGTCATCGGTCCCGTCGGAAAACGAGAACTTACGCTGCTGTAGAACGAGCTCATCTTCGACGAGTGAGACAGACACGACGGGATACCCGGGTTGCCAAATCCACGAATCCATCGTGTTGCGGACGGGTTCTCCCGAAGTTGCCTCGAGGGCGTCCCACAGGTCTGATGTTTCGGTATTTCCGTAGGCGTGCGTGCGAAGGTAATGACGCACTCCCTCACGGAATCGATCTTCACCGAGATGCTGTTCCAACATGCGAAGCAGCGCACCGCCCTTTTGGTACGTGAGAACGTCAAACATTCCTTCGGCGTCAGTGGGGGAATTGACTTCGAATTCAACTGAGCGAGTTGTGGCAAGCGAGTCCGTTTCGAACGCAACGGTTCTCTCAATTCCAAATGTGAGCCATCGACCCCACTCGGGTTTAAATGCGTCACAGGCGGCAATCTCCATGAATGTGGCGAAGGCCTCGTTTAGCCAAATGCCATTCCACCAGCGCATCGTGACGAGGTCGCCAAACCACATATGTGCGAGTTCATGAGCAACAACGTCTGCGACGAGCTGTCGTTCGGGCTGGGTTGAGGTTTCGGGGTTGACGAGCAGAAGGTTTTCTCTGAAGGTGATGCATCCGAGATTCTCCATTGCGCCTGCTGCAAAGTCGGGCAGGGCGAGCAGTTCAACCTTGTCTCCCGGGTACGCAATGCCGTAGTACTCCTGGAACCATGCGAGGCAAAACTCAGCAACCTCGAGTCCGAATGCAGTGAGGTGTCCTTTGCCTGGGACATGCACAAGTCTGAGCGGAATCCCGTTGACATCTCGCCACTCAGTCGCTTCAAGGGGTCCAACAACGAATGCGACGAGATACGTACTCATCGCCATCGTGTCCGCAAACTTGACCGCTACGAGGCCGTTCTCGAGATCATGGCGTTCAATCTCTGGAGAATTCGATACGGCGGTATCGGTTGGCCTGACGTTCAGCGTGATGCCAAAGGCTGCCTTGAAATCAGGTTCGTCCCAGCAAGGGAATGCTCGCCGGCAATCGGTTGATTGCATCTGTGTTGTGCCAATGATGTGTTCATTCCCTGCATCATCGGTGAACGATGACCGATAAAACCCACGCAACTTGTCGTTGATGGTGCCTGTGAATGTGATCGTTACTTGGTGAGATCCAATATCGAGCTCTTCGTTTGACGAGAGTGTGAGGCGCTCAGTAGACGCATCAAGTTCAGCTGTAGCTGGTACACCATCAACTTCCGCAGACTGAATATCAAGCTCAATTGCGTTGAGTACGAGCGTCCGATGGCCGGGCTCAGAAATCTCGATGTCGATGACGACGTTGCCAGCAAACGTGGCAGAGGGAAGATCTGGCGTGATCGTGACGTCATAACGCCTGGGGACGGCAAAGCGAGGCAGTCGGTGTGGGTCGTTCCAGTCAGTCGTCACGTCGCTGATGGTAGTGAGTGGTTTCAGAACACGGCCGACGGAGCCGCTAGCGTCGTATGGGTGTCTGAACACCAAACGTCTCAAGATGCGGCATTCCATGTCGTTGGAATTGGCAATGCTCTTGTCGACGTGATCGCTCACGCGGAAGAAGAATTTCTCACCGAATACGAACTCGTGAAGGGCTCAATGACCCTCGTTGAAACCGAACGAGCACTCGAGCTTTATCGAGCTGTCGGAACCAAAGTTGAGATGAGCGGAGGGTCTGCTGCGAACACCGTGTGTGGAGTCGCGAGTCTTGGCGGGAAAGCTGCCTATGTCGGCAAGGTCTCCGATGACGATCTCGGCACGACCTTCGGTCACGATCTTCGAGCAGTCGGCGTTCGCTTTGCTCCAGGTGGACGAGATAACGAGGTGCCGACGGGTCGATGTGTGATCGTCGTGACGCCCGACGCTGAACGAACGATGAACACCTTTCTCGGGGCATCAAGTCTCTTGACTCCCGAAGATGTCGACCTCGATGTGGTGGCAAGTGGACAAGTGCTCTACATGGAGGGATATCTCTTCGACCGAGATGATGCGAAGGCCGCGTTCAGGGCAGCAGCTGCGCATGCTCATGATCACGGCCGGATGGTGTCGCTCACCCTGTCAGATTGGTTCTGTGTTGAACGGCACCGCGATGACTTCCGGCGCCTCGTCACCGACGAAGTTGACATTCTTTTTGGAAACGCCGAAGAGCTTGTGTCGCTCTACCAAACCGACACGTTCGCGGAGGCAGTCACTGCCGTTCGAGCCGATTGCCCGATTGCGGTGGTGACGATGGGCGAGCGTGGGTCTCTCGTCATCACCCCGTCTGAGGTGATCGAATCGTCCGCTCATCCAGTGCCGAAGGTCATTGACACCACAGGAGCAGGCGACCTGTTCGCTGCTGGCTTTCTGTTCGCATATACACGTGGCGATGATCTCGCTGAATGCGCCCGAATTGGGGGAATCGCTGCGGCAGAGGTCATTGCTCACGTCGGTCCGCGTCCACTCGTTGAGTTGCGTACGCTATTGAAGTGATGTCAAACGCCGAGACGGCTGCTGCTTGGCTTGCAGCTGAGCCAGATGACGACATTCGCGAAGAGCTGAAGGATCTCATCAGTGGCGATGAGACAACACTTTCCCAGCGTTTTGAAGGTCACCTCACATTCGGAACGGCCGGTCTGCGCGCCGAGGTCGGAGCTGGCCCTCTCCGGATGAATCGTCTCGTCGTGAGGCAGGCGGCGGCAGGACTTGCCGATTGGCTGCTCGTGCATGTTGAGAATGCTGCGCAGCGAGGCGTGGTAATTGGCTACGACGCTCGACGTAAATCTGAACTCTTCGCGCTCGACACAGCGCTTGTTCTTGCGGAGCGGGGAATCCGTTCGATGGTGTTTAGTTCAGTCGTTCCAACGCCGGTGCTCGCTTGGTCGATTACTGCGCTCGGCGCCGCTTCAGGGGTGATGGTGACCGCATCACATAACCCTCCGGCTGATAATGGCTACAAGGTCTACCTCGAGACGGGGGCACAGATCGTAAGCCCGGTTGACGAGGAGATTGCCGCTGCGATTTCTCTGATCGACCCACTCTCGATTGAACTTGCAGAACCGACATCAACCTTGGTCACGATGCTTGATGATGCAATTCGGCAGGATTATCTGGCCGCAACCCAGTCCGTGAGGTATGTGGCAGATGTCGATCCAGTTGCTGTTGCGTACACCCCTCTGCACGGTGTTGGAGGCGCAACTTTGGTCGAGGCGTTTGAGCGCTGTGGGCTTGGGGTTCCGCTCGTCGTAGATGAGCAATTCGATCCGGATGGTTCATTTCCAACGGTGAGTTTCCCAAACCCTGAAGAGCCGGGTGAGATGGATTCAGTGATCGATCTTGCCGGTCGGTCTGGAGCCAAGTTGGCCATTGCGAACGACCCTGACGCCGATCGTCTCGGTGTCGCAATTCCAACAGAATCTGGGTGGCGGCGACTCAGCGGTGACGAAATTGGATGGCTCCTGGCGGACCATGTGCTCACCCATACCGAAGGCGACGATCGAATGGTTGTCACCACGTTGGTGTCGTCGTCTCTGCTTGGTGTCATGGCAGCCGATCATGGGGTGCATGCCGAAGAAACATTTACTGGCTTCAAATGGATCGGCA
>JALRDI010000130.1 GCA_023257035.1 Ilumatobacteraceae bacterium
AGGCTCACGTGATCGTCGACGTCACGGGAGTAATCGCAGCGAATCGCGGCTACACCTCATTTGTGCCAGTCCGTCAGGCTGATACCCGCAATGGAGCAGGAGTTTCGACGAGCGACCCGATCACATATCGCTCACTCGAGATTCCTGTTGCAACATTGGGTGGTGTCCCCTCGACCGACATCGCCGCAATCTCGGCAACTCTCACGGTCACCTCGACCGTTGCTCCATCGGTCGGTGGTTTCGCCACCGTCTATGCCTGCGACAGCGCTCCTCCGGATGCCTCAACCTTGAACTTCGTGACCGGACAAACGGTCGCCAACTCGTTCATCAGCCCACTTTCTGACGAAGGAAAACTCTGCGTCTACATCTATGGAGAAGCTGATGTCATCGTTGACATCAATGGAGTGTTCTCAGATGACTCGGCCTTCTCACCAATGCAGCCAAGCCGAGTTCTTGACACTCGATCAACAAGCGCAATCGGAACCCTCACAAAAGATGCAACCGATCTCGTGGTTCCGATCACAGTAGGGACGCAGTCACTTACGGGGCTCGACACAGTCGTCACTCTCAATGTCACCGCAGTTGGAACAGTTGCGCCTGAAGTTGGTGGCTTCTTGACGGTCTATCCGTGCGGCGCCCGCCCAGATACATCGACCTTGAACTTCGTGACCGGACAAACCGTCGCCAACTCGATGGTTGCCCCAGTATCTGCTCAAGGGACGGTCTGCGTGTACGTCTACGGGAAGGCTGACGTGCTTATCGACATCAATGGCATCAGCCAGGCGAAATAGCACCTTTCAACATTTTTCAAATTTTTTCTCTCTCTCTGTAACAAGTTCGGTGGTCCAGACGATTGCAGTGATGTCCGCCAACAAGTCGGCGGTGAATAAAGGGAGAAAAACATGAAGAAATTAGTGATTTCATCACTCGTCCGCGTCTCACAGATTCGCGAATCAGCAGCTGACGACCAGGGCGGCGTAGCCGCCGAATATGGCGTGCTGCTTGCTGGCATTGTCGGCGTCGTCGCAATCGCTGCCGCCGCACTCGGCGGCCGAATCGGTGGCCTGTTCGACACCATCCTGCCGTGACTCGTTCTCCCTGGTTGGGTCTGGGATTACCCCGACCCAACCACCGGGAGTCCGATTCTGCCGACGCTGGTCTTGCTGCTGTCGAGTTTGCACTCATCGTTCCACTCATCGTGGTTCTTCTCTTCGCTGTCGTTACCGCCGGAACCGCAGCAGCAGGGCAACTAAGTCTTCAAGCAGCTGCCCGTGACGGTGCTCGTGCCGAGTCAGTTATGCCGAACTCAGGCTGCGCAACTGCGATTGACAGGCTTGCCAACACGTCAGCAACGGTTGGTGACATTTCCTGCACCACCGCTGTGTCGTGCCCAGCCGAGCGCAACAACATCGAGATCAGCGCTAACAGAATCGTTTCGATTCCACTGCTTGGCGATCGCACAATCGCCTTATCAGCATCAGCCTCCTACGAATGTGTAGCCGGATAACGGAACCATCAATGTTGAACAATGCCTCACAACTCAATCACTCCGACAGAGGCTCGATCTCTGTGCTGTTCGCAGTAGCAGTGCTCCCGATGTTGGCAATGACTGCCGTCGTGGCTGATGTTGGCATGGTGCATGCCAAACGTCAGGAACTCCAGACCGGGGTCGAGGCCGCAGCAATTGCCGGCGCTGCAAAGTTGGCAAGAGGCTCATCGGCATGTGTCGGTTACGACGCCGTGATTAGCGCCAATATCGATTCAATTTCCTCGCTCACGACGAACTGCACAACATCATCCAATGCAGCCCACGATGTCGTCACTGTCGATGCAGAAGGTTCAGCCACGCTTGCGTTTTCGCAGCTGCTTGGCCGATCCGATGCGTCGATTACGTCGACAGCTTCAGTCAAAGTTGGTCCAGCACGCTCTGCTGTCGGCCTGCGTCCTATTGCGCTCTGCGCAGAGCACCCAGCATTGCAGGACTGGATTTCATCAGGAATGACATCGACCGCCACCTACACAATTTTTGTCGAATCTGACGGAGCGACGTGTGGTGGTGACGTTCCAGGCAACTGGTCAATGATCGATTTTGATGGAGGATCGAATTCGAACTCTGAACTGCAAGATCGCATCGTCAATGGATATCAATCCGAGATTGTCCTTCCGGTCACGCTCAATGGAGACCCTGGAATTCCGACACCAAGTATCGACATCGATGCATTGATTGGCTCCACCATCACAATTCCTGTGTTCAGTGATGCGCGCTCAAGCGGAGCAGGGTCCGAATACGACCTTCACGGATTCACCAGCGTTGAAATTCTCGATGCTGTCATGACTGGCGCTGCATCACAACGGCACATCGATGTTCGTTTCACCCCGCAAACACTTGGAGAAGGCCTCGCCGGAGGGATTGCTGTTAATTACGGCAGCCAATCATTTCAAATCTGCTCACTCGAAGGGACAGGAGACTGCTCATGAGCCGTTCACCTCTCAACTCACGACGATCGATGCCTGGTCGCAATATTGCCGCTCCCCTCGGAGCCGGACTTCTTGTCATGGTCGGCACCTATGCACTCGTCGGCACCTCCGATGAGACCGGTGTAGCCAACGAGGACCTCTTCCCAACCGTGGTCGTTCTCGAACCGATCGCAGCTGGCACTGACACGGCTGTGATCAATGACTCGCTCGAGATCCGCATGCTGCCCAACTCGGTGCGCCCTGATGGGGCCCTCAGCGACCTTGAATCAATACCTGCTGGTGTGCTCGCTAGTGACGCAGTCACCGGCGAGCAACTCCTCCAATCTTCAATCGCTCTCGATGCGGTAGACGCACTCGGTGGTGGTTTTACTTCGATCTCCGTTCGTGTCGATGCCCAACGTTGGGCGGGACCATACGGGGCGACTGGTGATGCTGTCGACATTTACCGATCTGGAGAAACAATCGAACTCATCGTCTCTGATGCGGTCATCATTAGCGCTCCATCAATTGAGGAACTTGATCCAAGAGCCGAATCGATCGTGACACTGGCCGTTCCCAACGAGTCGATCACCCAAGTCATTTCGGCCGCTTCTCAGAACGAGATCTGGATGGTCGGCGCATGAACACTCACAACATCATCGCCGTCGTTTCTCCGAAAGGTGGCAACGGTAAAACCACGGTCTCAGCAAACCTTGCGGTATCACTTGCTCGCCGTGAACCAACCGTCATCGTCGACCTCGATGTGCACTTCGGAGATGTCGAATATGCACTCCGCATGAAACCGATTCACCGACTCGACGACCTCGTACAAGCGGTGCTTGAAGAACGAGACGATATTTCGGGCCTCCTTTCTGCGCACCCGAGCGGCTTGGATGTCCTCTGCGCACCACATGATCCAGTCGCAGCAGACCGTCTCAACCCACTCGATGCCTTCGCTGTTGTCGACCGCCTCGCCGAGCAAGGTCAACCAGTTGTCCTCGACACCGCTGGAGGAATTTCTGACTATTCACTCGGAGCCCTCGACCGGGCCCGCCACATTGTGCTCGTCTGCGGTACTGATGTTCCGTCGATTCAGGCAGGCCGTAAACTCCTTGCGACAATGAACGAACTCGACATGCCGCTCGACCGGGTTCACCTTGTTGTTAATCGCTCAAATACTCAAGTCGGATTGAACGTGAATGATGTTGAGGAAGTGCTCGGACTCTCAGCCTCATTGCTCGTTCCGGATCACCCAAGCCTTGCAGCAGGCATGAACAGTGGTAGCCCGGTGACCGAATCAAGCCCTAAGTCATCGATCGCACAAGCCTTCAATGACTTCGCAGATGACCTCCTCGGCATCAGCGCAGGTCCCCGCAGAAAGTTCCTCGTCCTGAAGCAAGGTAAGTCATCATGAGCTTGGCAGCGAGGTTTGATACGAGGGCTACTCCATTGCTTACCGATGCTCCTCAGCGGGAGCAATCAGATGAGTCCATCTCTGAATTTGTCGATGACCTCAGCCACTGCCCGCTTCAGCGGGATGAACTCTCCGCCGTCGTTGACACGGTTAGGGCTTCGCTCCAGGTTGCAACACGAGATCAACAGGTTGTCGGCGAACAACTGCGTCGTCTCGCGGAGCGCGAGGTCGATGACATTCTTGCGAAGCATGCAATCACTGACCGGCAACAACTCATGGACACACGTGATGCCGTGCTCGATGAGCTACTTGGCTACGGACCTCTGCAAGAACTTCTCGATCGCTCCGAAATCTCCGAAATTATGGTCAATGGCCACCAGCAGATTTTCGTCGAGCGGAAAGGCCGACTCGAACGCACTAGTCGGAGTTTTGATAGCGAGGAGCACCTAAGGGCGGTCATCGATCGCATGGTGAGATCATCAGGTCGCCGCGTTGATCAATCATCACCCATGGTTGATGCCCGCCTGCCTGATGGCTCGCGTTTGAACGTCGTGCTCCCACCACTTGCAGTTGATGGGCCTTCCATCACTATTCGAAAATTCACTGCCCAACATCTCACGAGCACCGACCTCGTTGAACGGGGTGCTCTGTCGAGCGAGGCGGCCGACTTCCTCGCTCAGGCTGTTTCACAACGGCGAAACATCATTGTCAGTGGTGGTACTGGCACCGGTAAAACCACGATGCTCAACGTGCTCTCATCACATATTGCACGGAGCGAACGTGTGGTCACGGTGGAAGATGCGGTCGAACTGCAACTCGACATGCCAAACATCATTCGCTTGGAATCACGACCAGCCAACACCGAGGGGGCAGGGGCGGTCACGATACGTGATCTCGTTCGAAACTCTCTTCGCATGCGCCCAGACCGAATCGTCGTCGGCGAGGTTCGCGGAGCCGAGGCACTGGACATGCTCCAAGCAATGAATACCGGTCACGATGGATCGCTCTCGACGTTGCACGCAAATAACCCAAGAGATGCAATTCGCCGCCTCGAAACAATGGTCCTCCTCGGCGGGGTCGATCTTCCGCTCAGAGCGATTCGAGAGCAAGTTGCTTCGGCCGTGGACCTCATCGTTCAGTTGACTCGAGGCGCCGATGGATCTCGCTTTGTCTCCTCCATCACCGAGGTCGTGGGTCTCGAAGGCGATGTCGTATCGACCGCTGAACTCTTCCACCGGCCGACTGGACCGGACCAAGCCCGAACAGCGGCACCCTCTCTCATGAGCACTGGCGTGACCTCGCAACTCGTTCAATGGTCAGTAGCTGACTCAGGCCGGGTGAACTCATGACTTCTGTTGCCACCGTGGCCTTCGGTGCCGCAGCCGCGTGGATAATTTCATGGGTTCTCGAAATTCGCGCCGCATCGCGCATCAGTGCTCATGCAAGGGCTCAACTCGGCCTTCGTCCAGATCTCGTCGATCATGCACGCCCACGGCCAACATTGAGCCGGTCGGCACAACGCAAACTTCTCATCGGGCTGGTCATCTCGATACTCGCAACGCTCATGATCGGCCCAATTGGTGTCGTCCTCGGGGCAATCCCTACCCTCGTTGCTCGTTTCTTTAACAACCGATCATCACGAAAGCGCCAGCGTGCACTTGATAATGCTCTTGCGCCGGCACTGCAGCGGATCGTCGATCAGTTGAGTGTCGGGCGAACGGTGACTTCCGCAATCGAGGCCTCCATCGAACATGCATCTGCTCCACTCGATGGGATATTCCGCCGGGTGGTCAGTGACAACAACGTTGGAATTCCGATTGACGAATCACTCAGTTCAATTGCATCGGAAGAACGCAACCAGCACCTCGACATCATCGCTTCTGCTCTTGCTTTGCATGCTCAACACGGGGGTTCGCTAACAGACATCCTCATAGCGGTACTTGAATCAATCGAAGAGGAAGATCGCCTGCGTCGCGACCTCCTCACATTGACCGCTGACGCTCGACTCAGCGCAAACGTTCTTCTTGCGATGCCCATCGGCGCCCTTGCCATCACCTCACTCCTCAGCCCGGGCTATGCAACCCCACTCATCGCCACGTCTACAGGGCAGATCATGAGCGTTGGTGGTGTCGTGCTCGGATCGCTCGGTGTGTTGTGGCTACGCCACCTTGCACAACCGGAGACAGCTTGATGTCATCGACCACGGCCAGCATTGCAGCAGCAGCTGCATTCGGAAGTGCAGCATGTATTGTCACCGCCGTTGCACGTCCTGCGCTTGTATCGGCGCAGCAAAAACTCGCTGCCGCGCTTTCAACGGCGAAACTGTCACGGCCAATCGCTTCGCGGGTAGATGCACTCGGGCCTGTCGCCGGCTCGACTGATCAGATCGCGCAGCTCCTACGTTCGCAACTCATCTACGCATCGATTACCGCTGTGATCACAACGTTGCTCATGATCACAAATCCATCAGCGACCTCGATCCTGGCCGGTGGAGTAGCGATCGCTGGTGCCTGGCAACTACCGCTCATTGCAGCTCGACGCGCTGAGACTGTGCGGTGCGCATCAATCGACCGAGAACTCACGAGTGCGCTCGGAGAGATCGTGATGGGCGTTGAAGCTGGTCTCACATTTGAGTCGGTCATCAACTACTACGCGAAACGCCATGCCACACCGTTGAGTGCTGAGTTCGCTCACATGTCACAACTCCTTCAGGCGGGCCGTACCCGCCGCGAAGCGATCTCCGAACTCACCCGCCGCAACCCAACATCAATCCTTCGTTCATTCGCAGCAGCAATCGAACAAAATCAGACATTAGGAACTCCGCTCGCGGCAGTGTTGCGCAAACAAGCCGAGACAACACGCCGGCACCGACGCCAAGCTGCCGAGACACGAGCTGCTGCAGTCTCAATGAAAATGATCTTTCCAACGGTGTTCTGCATCCTTCCTCTCCTGATGATCGTGGTGGTCGGGCCGGCAATCGTGCGGCTCATGGAGGTGCTCTAGTGGAATTACACGGGCAATTTCTCCTTAACTCTGAGATACTTGGGTATCGCATATCTCATCGGGTCAGGACTCGTGTGCCTGATTCTTTTCCGACCTACGCAGCGGTCGGTGATCAACGAATCAGCGAGACATCGAGCGAATTGGCGCCACGATCTTGGCGCACTCTTTGGGCTAGCGCTATGTCTCTGCATGGTTACCCTCACCTCGCAGTCCCCACCAGTCGCAACGACAATCGTTATGGGTATCGGCTGCGCCGCAATGGCTGTGCAACTAGTGATCGACCTGACGACGAAACGACTTCCATTGTTCATCAGTGTGACGGCAGCATGGCTGATGTTGCTCACGACCGGAGTGCTCACGAGGTCGGGAAGTCAACTCCTTGCAATGACGTGCGGGGGCATCGTGATGATGGCGATCGCCAAACTCTTGGTATTGGTGTCACGAGGTTCACTCGGGCGTGGCGATGTGTACTTTTGCCTGCCACTTGGCGTAGCACTCGGGGTGGGCTCGACAGCATCGACAACAGTGGTGCTCTCCCTTTACGCCTGGGTCATTACAGCCGTGGTCGGTGGGCTGACGGCCTGTACTGGATTGGTCTTCCAGCGCTTTTCCAAACGGTCGACCATCCCATACGGACCGTTTCTCGTCGTCGGCACGATCGTCATGCTCGCAATTCGGGGAACCCCATGAAGCGAGGAACGAAATATGGCTTCTCACTCCGAGGATTGAAAGCTGGTGACAGCAACGCATGGTCATGGCTTGTTGCCGAATTTTCAGGGAAGCTTGTCGGCTACGCAACTCGTATGGGAGCCCGCGACCCTGAAGAGGTAATGAGCGCAACGCTTGAGACAATTGCAAGCCGGATTGCAGATTTTGAGGGCAACGAGTCACAAATGCGCTCGTTTATTTTTTCGATCGCACACGCGCGAATCGTTGATGACCTCCGACGGACAACACGCCGCACCGAAGTTTCGATCGAGAACACTCTCAACCTGTTGGAAGCCGACGAGCCCAACGAGGACACATTTACTGATCCAGATTTGTTAGATGCCTTGGGTCGGCTGCCCGAAGAGCAACGGCGGATGCTTGAACTTCGCTACGTGATGGGTCTCTCCACAAAAGAGACGGCGGATGCAATCGGCAAATCTGAAGTCGCCACCAGAGTTGGGCTCTCACGGGCGTTCGCTCGCTTGAAGGATCTTCTCATCGATGACCTTCGCGTTGATGCTGGCCAGGAGGTGTCGTCATGATGGCGATTCGACCTTCTCATCGGCGCATTCAGGAGCGACTCGTCAATCTTGCATTATCGAGCGAACCTGTTGGTTACCCGACGGATCCATCACAAGTGGATGCAAATTTCGTTGCACGTTTGCAATCTCTTGCGATTGCAAGCTCAATCACCCCGACCCGCCGTTCGACACGGCTGCGTCGACAGTTCGGCGCGGTCATTGGTGCAGTCGGAATTCTTGGTTGGGCCGGGGCTGCAGCGGCTGGAGCGAGCGTCGGTCTTGCGGCAACTGGAAATCTGCCTGCACCAGTTCAGGACGTTGTCGCTGACGTGCTCGACGTCGTCAACATCAGTGTTCCACGGCCCGATCCATCTCCTGCCCCTGAAACGCCAGCTCCGGTTTCCGATTCAGCACCCCCATTAGAAGAGGAAACGACGACCTCTTCTACTGAGGGGTCAAGTGAGGTGACAGAGGAAGCAGAAGAGGAGATGCCAGCAACGACTGTTGAGACCTCCACGACGACGACAACAGCGCCAGACAACTCAACTGAAACATTTGCGGGGGAGGTCATTGCTTGCTCGACACCCGCCGCCGAAAGTAACCCGAACTGTTTTGAACGTCTTGACGATGACACGATCGCTGTGGTTCCTGTGTCTCCCGCATGCGACACCCCTGCCGCAACCAACAACCCCAACTGTCAAAACGACGACGAAGATGACAGCAACTCATCTGGCAACAACGGGAACGGAAACAACAACACCATCCCCGCATGCGACACCCCCGCCGCAACAGTAATCTCTAACTGCTTCAAGGAAGTAGACGAGGACGTAATCATCGTCGTACCTTCGACTCCGGCTTGCAACAACCCGGGACAAGGCCAAAAACCAAACTGCGAAACCGAGGATGCCGTCGACAGCGGAAACAGGAACGGGAATGGCAACGCCTCGAATAACAAACGCTGATTTCATAACCGCTCGTCAGGTCGCTCCCTGATCTGGTTCAATCGTGAGATGGCTCGCAGTCGCTCACTCACCATTGCCAGCGTCAACGTCAACGGGATTCGTGCTGCTGACCGCAACGGAATTGCAACCTGGATTGCAGATCGCAAGCCCGACGTTGTCACCCTTCAAGAAGTTCGGGCGGCAGATGACATTTTCAACGAACACGTCGACCGACTGTGGGGCCAAAAATGGCAGCGAACCCACGCAGAAAGCGCCGCCAAAGGCCGAGCAGGTGTTGCAGTTATAAGTTCAATTCCGATGTCTGATTCACGAATTGACATCGGCAAACCCGCCCAACGCTTCAACAACACCGGGCGCTGGGTAGAGGCCGTTCTCGACGTACCGGCCCTCACCCAACCGCTCGTCGTGATCTCGGCATACGTGCACACCGGCGATGCCGACGACGAAGGTCGCATGGAAGAAAAGCTGGCATTCTTTGCCGCAATGACAAAGCGAATGGAGAAGATTCGCTCCTCTGGAGCACATGTGTTGCTGACGGGTGACTTCAATGTCGGTCACACCGAGCTCGATATCAAGAATTGGAAGGGCAACCGAAACAAAGCCGGGTTTCTCGAAGTTGAACGTGCCTGGTTCGACCGCTGGTTTACCGATCTCGGCTGGGTTGATCTCGCCCGCAACCTCGCCGGACCAGTCGAAGGCCCCTACACATGGTGGAGTTTCCGAGGGCAAGCCTTTGACAAAGACGTTGGATGGCGTATCGATTACCAAATCGCGTCACCCGAACTTGCTGCCCTCGCATCGTCATCAACAGTGGATCGGGCGCCAAGCTATGGCGAACGGTGGAGCGATCATGCTCCTCTCGTCGTGACCTTTAAGGTTTGATCAGATTCGCTCTAGGTCTGCGCCATCAAACAGCGGCGAAATTCCGAATTGTTCACTGTCGCTCTGCATCTCAGCCTCTGTCGGAACATCCCCGACCTTCGCCCGAGCAGCTGCCTTAAGCACCATTGGCAACACACCTGCATCGCTTGTTGAGTTCAAGAAAACGTGCTCTCGACCCAATACAAATCGAACAGCACGCTCAATGGCATCGGCATCACGAAGTGGTTCGTACCAAGAGAATCTCGGTCCGTCGTAGCCTTGCTCCCATCGTGATTTTGCAACTGACTTGATGGTCTGAATAGCAATTCCACGCTCAACACAGCGCGACACCAGTTCATCGACATCGGCTGCGAATGCAGCACTCTGCATCAGCGAGAAATTCAATGGGAACAACACCGAATCAAAGGCAAATTCATCAAGACTTCTCAGATGCATTGACGGAATGCGCAGCCCATGGCCAGTCACACCAATAAAGCGCACAAGGCCCTCATCTCGTGCTGCCGCCAATGCTTCCACCGCACCACCAGGTGAAAAGGCCTCACGCCATTCATCTTCCTCCACGAGGTTGTGCAACTGAATCAGATCAACTTGCTCTACTCCGAGCCGTCGCAGCGAGTCTTCAAGACCCACCCGAGCAGACACTCCACTGCGCTCACGAGTTTTGGTAGCTAGGAACACCTCATTGCGGTGCTCAGCAAGCCAGGGATTCATAACGACCTCCGCATGGCCATACGAATGCGCTGTGTCGAGATGGTTTACACCAGCAGCGACAGCCAAATCGAGAGTGGCAGCAGCCCGCTCTTCTGACATTGCCCCAAGGGCCGCACCGCCGAAGATGACTCTCGACGACATATGGCCGGTGTTCCCAAATGGAGCGGTTTTGATCATGTGGTCGACCTTAATACCCCGCAGAGTTCACACTCTCGGCGCACCAACGAATTGCCTCGGGAAGAATTTCGGACAACCGTGTTGACGCCGTGTTCAAGTTGGCGAGAAATTGATCAGCGGTTGGCGTTGGGTGATCAACAAGGTCAGTGATGGTCTTAATCGCCACGAAAGGAGTTCCGCTCAGCGCACACACCCACGCAACGGCTGCCGCTTCCATTTCCTTCACCTCTCCGTTCAGAGAGAGGATCCATTCACGGTCTATTTCGCTCTCGTCAAGTGAATTACTCGTCGTGACGATCCCCTTACGCGCCCCTAGGGCAGCGGCTAAATCTTCACTTCGATCCCACACCGGGTGACTCCCGATTCCGTACTCGTGAAACCGTTCAATTCCAATCCGACGATCGTGCCGAACAATATGTGGCCACCCGACAAACACATCACCGATCTCTGCCGCCGACCGACTCCATCCACCCGCCGTACCAGCCGATATGACGACATCAGGTTTCCAACGTTCAATGACCTGCATGGTGGTCAACACCGCCGGTTCAGTACCGACAAGATCGACTCCATGAACAGGGTCAACACCGTTCACTCCAATCACGACGGTGTCACTGCCGTGAGTAGCAATGAACACTTGGGTCGGTATCGATGACCCAACCGGCTGTGGAATGGCTCCCAATTCTTCAATCAACGGCGCTGCTTCGGCGCGCATTGCGATCACGAGAGCGATAGTTGCCATGGTCGTCAGTGAGAACTCTGCCGAAGCGCGATGACGGCTACACCAATCTCAGAACGCTGCATCACTGCGCGGGCAGTGTGGCCAAGGAACGCAACTCCTCCAACCTCTTGAGATTCTGCGCCTAAGAGAACGAGATCGCAGAAATGTTGATCCGCCGCCTCAAGGATGGCTTCAACTCGAGAATGGTGGTTTGAGAAGATTCGATCGCATCGCACACCAGCTTCACTCGCCATGAGTTCAGTCTCATCAAGTAACTGCACACCAACAGGATCCGCATATGAACCGATAGCGCGCTCGTGAGTTCTGAAGGTCGATCGAATAAATCGTTGAACGGTGTTCGGGGCCTCCGTCGGATTCACGTGCAGCAACTTCACCACTGCACCTGTTGAAGCGGCAAACGAAATTGCCAACTCAGCAGCTGCTCGAGATGGCCGTGTCGCAGAAACAGGTAGAAGAATTCTTCGGAACGGCATCACGATCGACTCTGAATCAATCTCATCCCGCCCCGAGCGCACAAGAAGCACGGGTAATTCCTGTTGATGCAGCACGGCAGATGTCAGAGGCCCTGCCTGAGGCCACTCGACATCTGGCGAAACGCTGTCAACAATCAGATCGAACCCAAGTTTGAGTTGGCTCTCTAGGGCCTCTTCAGGTTCAGCAGCATCTGCGACTACCTCAACACGACGCTCACCCAGTAGATCAATGCACGGGTTTGCGTTCGCAGCGTCGTCATCTGCCGAGAGGTTGAGCAGGGTAACTGTTGACTCTGCAGGGAAGGTATTCCCGATGAACGCTGCGACTGCCCGGCAACGAGTGTCGCTTGTCATCGGCCACAACAAGTGACCAGGACGAACGACGAGATTTCCTGCGAGTTGTTCTTCGCGCTTGAGGCGAGCCTGCTCTTCTTCGGTCCCTGACCAACCAGATACCAGCCACCGCAGCGCTGGAGGTGCAACCACCGACGTCGCAATAGCCATGACCACGATGACCACATATGACGCAGAGTTAAAGACTCCGAGGTCGAGCCCGACGGCTGCGATGATGATGCCCAACGCCCCGCGAGCGTTGAGGGCCATTCCGAGCGTGAACCCCTCCCGGTTGGAAAGTCCGGCCGATCTCGCTCCCGCCCAAGAGCCAATGAATTTCGACGCCGTTGCTGCAGCAAACAAGATGAATGACCAGACGATAACTGAGCCGTCTGCGAGTAACGACAAATCGATTCGGAGCCCTGCTGTTGCGAAGAAAATTGGGGCGAGCAGCGACGACGTCAACGTCTCAATTTGCTCTTCGACATCATGATGGGTGTAGCGACTGCGGCCAAGAAGCAGCCCTCCGATAAATGCACCGAGCACCGCTTCGACCCCTAGTGCCTGCGTTACTGCGCCAAGGCCGACTGCCATTGCAATACACATCGTGACCCAACCGCCGATACCTACCTCGCGGCGGCGCAATGCGCGCAGCACGGCGTCGACGATTCGCTGCCCGAGCGCAGCTGCGATTGCAAGGAAGACAAACAGTCCGAGGAGGGTTTGGAGGAACTCGGTCAGCACGAAGCGACCGGTTGACACCAAACCTGCGATGAGGCCAAGCACGACCCAGCCAACAACATCATTCGCCATTCCTGCAGCAATCGTGAGTTGGCCAAAGTTTCGACGAAGCAGTTTGAGCTCCGACAAGATCACCGCGATTACCGGCAATGATGAGATCGCAAGTCCTGTGGCAAGGAACAAACTAAACAGCACACGGTCTTCACCCGAAAACAAAAAATTCTCCGGGATGACTGCGCCCACTGCTCCACCGAAGGCAAACGGCAAAACGAGTGACCCGAGGCTGACAAGAATGGCGGCTTTACCGAGGCGCCCAATAAGTGCAAGATCGGTTTCGAAGCCTGTGGCAACCAGCAGGAGCATCACTCCGAGCCAACCGATGGTGAACAACATTCCGCTCTGAACGGCATCGTCGGGGAACAACCAATCGAATGCAGATGGTGAGACTCGCCCGAAAATTGAAGGTCCGAGGAGAACCCCTGCGAGCAACTCTCCCACAACACTCGGCTGCCCAATTCGGCGACATGCCTGACCGAGAAGGCGCGCGAGTGTTAACAGGAGCGCAAGCTGCACCAAGAACACAAGCACTTGATGCTCAGAAGGTGGGATGAAGTTCATGACTTCATGGAGAACTTACTTCGTCGGAACTGGCAAGTACTACGACATTTCAACCTTGGCGTTTCACTTCGACCAGCATGTGAGCGACTCCTCTTATCCAACTGGCTATTCAAATGCCGTATTGGTTCGTGTACCGATGCGGACTGAATAGTCTCGGGACATGTGGATCCGACTTCGACAAATCGCCGTTGCCTGTACTGACCTCAACGAGGTCTCCCGAGATCTTGCTGGCGTGCTTGGTCTCGAGGCGTGTTTCACCGACCCGGGGGTCGCCCAGTTTGGGCTGAAGAACAGTTTGTGGCCCATCGGCACTCAGTTCCTCGAGTGCGTGACTCCGATTGCGGCCGATCTCGACTCAACTGCTGCTGGCCGTTACATCTCCCGGCGCGGCGGCAACACGGGCTACATGGTCATCTGTGAAGTTGACGACGTGACCGCCCGACGAGAAGTTGTCGACGAGTTGGGAGTGCGGGTCGCCTTTGAACTCAACTATCCCGACGAGGGCCATGTGGGAATGCAACTCCATCCGGCTGACACCGGTGGTTCATTTCTCGAGATGGATCAAATGACGATGAACGGTGGAGGCAAAGTTGGTGGGCCGTGGTGGCCAGCTGGCAAAAACTGGAAGCCATACGTTCGCACCGAACGAGTCAGCGCGATTACTGCTGCGACGATCTCTTCGCCTGACCCGTCAACTCTCGCGACTCGCTGGGCCGAGATCACTCAGGTTCCATTCGACCTTGACGACCAGAACCGGCCCGTGCTCGATTTTGACAATGCTCGAATTCGCTTTGTTCAGGAAACCGACGGGCGTGGCGAACGGCTCAGCGGGATCGATGTGCAGTGCGGCGCTGTCGACGCGGTGCTCGACGCAGCCACAACGTTGGGGTTGAAGACAAGCGGCAACACTGTCACCCTTGCTGGGCTTGATGTGACGTGCGTTGAATAAACCGCAACGCTTGAAGTGGCTTTGACCATTCAGCAGAGTTCTGAGGGCTGCAATGAGACCACACAGAAGCGGTGGTACGCGATCCCACTCCGACGGCCATCTTCATGTACCCACGCAACACCAATGGTGTCGGTTGAGTACTCGCAGTCGAGGGCCGGGCTATCCAACCACGTGATTGCTCCGCCGGTCTCGCCGCCTACCCATTCGTAGCCATAGGCGTTGCAGTAGCCGTCAGGCCCTGACACCGACACCTTGATCCGCTCTAGCCCTTCGGGTAGCGGACCCAGATGCAGCACTCTCTCACCACTTCCACCTCCGACACCGAGACCGAGGATTTCGATGAGTTTGAGTTCATCGACCATTTCTTCACCTGAGGCTTCGGTGGTCGAAATTGTTGGCGGAGCAGTGGTGTCAACAACTTCTTCTTCGCTCTCGGCCGATGATGCATCGGCATCCTCTTCAGCTGTTTGTGCAACCGTCGTTTCAGTTTCAGACTCAGCCACCTCATCGGACAATGTCGATGTTTCTTCAGCAGGCTCCTCGGCAACCTCTTCAGCCTGAGCCTCGGCTTCAACAGTCTCAGCACCATCAACTGCAACTTCGACATCGGCCGAGCACGCAACGAGGGCAACGGCTGCCAATGAAATCGCGGGGATTGAACGAATCTTCATGCACTCGACCATAGCCAGTCAGCAAAAGTGATGACGGTTTATTTCTCCCAACGCAGCTAACGGTCGAATAACTCACCCATGACGTCACCAATGCGAAGCT
>JALRDI010000212.1 GCA_023257035.1 Ilumatobacteraceae bacterium
CAGTGCGGCGAGAACGACTGAGCCAATTGCGATTGCAAGCCAGACGAACGACACGCCATCTGAGTAGAACACTGCAATGACGACGATCGCGCCAATATCGTCAACGATGGCGAGTGCAAGAAGGAAAATTTTTGCCCATGATGGTGCTCTCGTGCCGAGCAGGGTGACGATGCCAATCACGATCGCAATATCGGTCGCCATCGGGATTCCCCAGCCGCTTGCACCCTCGCCCCCAGCGTTGAGAAGGGCGAATATCGCAGCAGGCACCACCATGCCTCCGATTGCTCCGATGACCGGAAGCGCTGCCTGACGAGGATCCCGAAGTTCGCCTTCTGTGATCTCCCGCTTAATTTCAAGGCCAACAACGAAAAAGAACAACACCATTGCGAGGTCGTTGATCCATTCGCGCAGGTTAAGTTCGAGCAGATGGCCGGCGACGTCGATGCCAATGTGGGTGTTCCACAGGTCGTGATATGACTCGTGCCAAGGTGAATTCGCCCAAATGATTGCGATGATCGCCGCGATGATGATGAGAATGCCGGCACTTGCTTCTTTGTGAAGGAAGTCGACGAGTGGTCGAATAATTCGAGGGGTGTGGTTACCGGTCTCGTTTGAGGATGTGGTGGGGGATGCCATCACTTTGAATTATCGCAGTATCGGTGAGTGAAACCTCCGACTGATACCGTCATTTCTTATGACTTCTACTCCTCATGTTCGTGTCGTTGAAACCGGTGAGAGTCGCTATGCAAATCACGTCACGATGGGTTCACATTCGCTCATCAGTGATGAGCCAGAACGCCTCGGAGGGGACAATCTCGGACCAAACCCTTTCGACCTGCTTGGTGCTGCGCTTGCCGCGTGCACATCAATGACGATTCGGATGTATGCGGAACGCAAGGGGTGGGATGTGCAGAATCTCACTGTGTCGGTCGACCACCAGCGAGACCGAGGCCATGACACCTTTACTCGGATCATTTCGTTTGATGGTCCGCTTGGAGAAGAAGAGCGTGAGCGCCTCATTGACGTGTCGCACCGATGCCCTGTCCATCGGGTGATGGAAGGCTCGGCAACGATCCTCACCGAAACTGAGATGCCGACGAATTCATGACATCGCAGAGCGAATTAATTTCTGTGTTATCGGGGCGCGACTCATGGCACACCCCTGCAGCAGCTGGCATCCCTGAAATTCGAATGAGCGATGGGCCAGCTGGGGTGAGGGGAACGTCGTGGACTGGACCTCGTTCAGCGGTATTCCCTTGTGGGAGTGCGCTGGGTGCAACATTTGACCCTTCGCTTATTGAAGAGGTCGGTATTGCCCTCGGAAAACAAGCCCGATCGAAGTCGGCACATGTGTTGCTCGCACCGACGGTGAATCTTCACCGGACACCGATCGGGGGCCGCAATTTTGAATGCATGAGTGAGGACCCGTTCCTCACCGGACTGCTTGCGAGTGCGTATGTGACCGGTGTCCAGTCTCAACGGGTTGCGTGCTGCATCAAACACTTTGTCGGAAACGACACTGAATACCAGCGAGGGACTATTTCGAGCGAAATCGATGAGCGAACACTCCGCGAGCTGTACCTCTTGCCGTTTGAGATGGCGGTCGACCGTGGCGTTCGCGCAGTGATGACCGCCTATAACCGGCTGAACGGCACGTTCTGCGCAGACCACCGGTGGCTTCTTCAACAAGTGCTTCGCGACGAGTGGGGCTTTGAGGGGGCGGTGATCTCTGACTGGTTTGGTCTGCACTCCACAGTCGAAGGGCTGCATGCCGGTCTCGATATCGAAATGCCGGGTCCGACGCGTCACCGAGGCGAACTCCTCGAGAC
>JALRDI010000001.1 GCA_023257035.1 Ilumatobacteraceae bacterium
CACGCTGCAGGCACATAGCCATCAAGACGTAGGTGCAGACTGTGAGTGCCCATCGGCACGATCTCAATGCCGTGGATGATGCTCACGTGAACGGGTAGATGCCGATTCCCTCGGCTTCGAGTGCACTGCGAATCGCCCGAGCAATATCAACAGCGCCCGGCGTGTCTCCGTGGATACACAGGGACCTGAGCGGAACTGAAATATTTCGTCCTGAATGCGACGTAACGGTCTGAGTCATCACCATATGCACTGCACGTTCGGCAATCGCTGTCGCGTCGGTCAGCACTGCCCCCGGTTGTCCCCTCGGAACAAGCGTTCCATCATCGTTATACGCACGGTCGGCAAATGCTTCTCCTGCAACATCAAGACCTGCCGCTTCAGCTGATTGCAAGAGGGCTGAACCTGGGAGACCAAGAACTGCCATCGAATGGTCGTAGTCTGCAATCGCTTCGACAATGGCGTCAGCGACAGATCGTTCGGCGCAGGCGACGTTATAGAGCGCCCCATGAGGTTTCACATACGACACTTCGCTTCTGGCGACCTGAGCGAACGCATCGAGTGCACCAAGTTGGTAGAGCACAGCATCAGTGAGTTCGTTCGGCTCCATCTCGATACGCCTCCTCCCAAATCCCACAAGATCCGGGTACGACACTTGAGCCCCGATCTGGACGCTGTTTTTCACTGCGTCAACACAGACCGCTCGGAGAGTTGAGGGGTCGCCAGCATGAAAGCCGCACGCAATATTCGCACTCGTGACAATTTTGAGCATCTCAGCGTCATCACCAAGTCGCCATACGCCGTAGCCCTCACCGAGGTCACTATTGAGATCAACCGATGGCATCGGCTGTCATTCTTGCAGGGCGCTAGCAATCTCTGATGGTTCTAGCCGGCGGAAGCAGCGACGTTCACCGTTTCGCTCAAGAAGCGCAACTTCCAGCGAACTCGATGTCAGTTCTCGACCATCACCTGCAAGAGCAGATACCCCTAGTTTGATCGCCTCATGAAGGTCGAGGCCCTCTGTGAAGCCACTTGTCAGCCGCGAACTAATTGCTTCAGACTCCCCGCCAAGCGCGCAGGTGTCTGGACGGTCGATAACAGTGCCGTCATACATGATGTGAAAAATTTGGTCTTCTGAGCCGCCATCGACCCCCACCTCTGCGACGAGAATTTCAACCTCCATCGGCTTCATTCCGTGAGTGAATGAGTTGCCAAGCAGTTGGGCGTAATCATTTGCCAACCCTCGCGCATCAACGTCATCGCGAGAATATTGGTAGCCCGTGAGTTCGGCAGAGCGAATGCCAGCAACTCTGAGTTGGTCGAATTCGTTGTATTTGCCAACTCCGGCAAACGCAATGCGGTCGTAAATCTCGCTTACTTTCCGCAGCGATTGAGATGTGTTTTCTGCAACAAGGACGATGCCACGTTCGAATCGCAACGCAACGAGAGCACGACCGCGGGCTATTCCCTTTCGAGCAAAATCAGCCCGATCCTTCATCGCCTGCTCAGGAGCAACGTAATACGGCATGCTCATGACGCTGCACCACCAATCTGTTCGATCAGTGTCCGGTACCTGGTCGCAAGTTCATCATCACTGACGAGCGACCATCCCTCATTGTCGATCGTGGCGACGACCGGGAAAATTCCTCGAACCATATCTGGGCCACCGGTTGCAGAATCAGCATCAGCTGCTTCCCAGAGACTGCGCGCAACGAGTTCAACAGCGTCATCTCTGCTGAGGTTTGTCCTATAGCCGACCTTCATCACAGTGGAGG
>JALRDI010000062.1 GCA_023257035.1 Ilumatobacteraceae bacterium
TTCAGGAACACCATAGATGACGACACTTTTGACGCCCCAACGAGAGCGCTGGCTCTTGCTGACTTTGGCCAGCATCCAATTTACCAGCGTGCTCGACTTCATGATCATGATGCCACTGGGGCCCCAACTGACGCAGTTGTCATCGTGACGCCAAATATGACTCATGCAGATGTCCTAATCGATGTTCTGGCAACCGATATTCACGTCATGGTGGAAAAACCTCTCTGCACCACCATCGACGACTGTCAGCGTGTAGTCGATGCAGCAACCAATGGATCTCCACAACGAGTCGTGTGGATGGGCTTGGAATATCGATACATGCCACCAACCACCGCAATGCTCGACGAGATTCGAAGAGGCACCGTTGGAAACGTGAAAATGGTTGCGATCCGCGAACATCGATTTCCATTTCTTCAAAAGGTCGACGATTGGAACAGGTTCAATCGCAATACCGGCGGAACCTTTGTCGAGAAGTGCTGTCACTTTTTTGATCTCATGCGGCTCGCCACAAATGCTGAACCGGTGCGTGTGTATGCATCCGGAGCACAGGATGTGAACCATCTCGATGAGTCGTATGGGGGTGAAACCCCTGACATCATTGACAATGGGTTCGTTATCGTCGACTTTGATAACGGTGCCCGAGGGCTACTTGATCTCTGCATGTTTGCCGAGGCAAGTAAGAACGAACAAGAGATCTCGGTTACGGGCGATGCCGGGAAAGTAGAAGCGCTCGTGACCGAATCGGTGCTTCGTATCGGTCGACGCTCTGACGGTCAGCACGTGATCACTGAGCGAGCAATCTCAGATGACAACATTCGTCATGTGGGTTTACACAATGGTGCAAGTTTCCTCGAGCACGTTGACTTTCTGGATGCGATCAGAAGCGGGAGCCCTGCAAAGGTCACGCTGATCGACGGAATGTGTTCAGTTGCAATCGGTCTCGCCGCGCACCGCTCACTCGACCTAGGGAGACCGGTTGAGATGAGTGAGGTTATGGCACATGCCTGAACGCATTGAGGCCCTGTCCGAAGGGCAGTTGGTGCTGACCGGTGGCGACAGCGCCGTACGCGTGACCGCTGAACTCGCAGGTGCCTTCGTCGCCGGAGATCAACTTCTTGTTGCTGGGGGGACGTTGCTGCACGTGCCCGCAGCCGAGGCCCGGATTGCAGAAGAGGCAGTCTCGGCGGCAGTTACTGCGTTCTCATCCCTCGCGGATTGCACGGATGAAGCAATCACATCCTTCTTCATTGAATTTGCATCGAAGTTGGCATCGAGCGAGGTGGTTGATCGGATACTCGAGGCCAACATCGCTGACGTCGCTGACGCCAACGCACGTGGTCGGTCAACGACGCGTTTAGAGATCACTCCCAAAATGATCGACGACATGGTCGAAGGTCTCAAGATGTGGAGTGAGATCGAAATGCGGCGAGATGAGACCGTCGACACTATTCAGCATGAGGGTTGGAGTATCGATGTGCGTCGCGCCCCGGTTGGTGTTGTCGGGTTTGTCTTCGAGGGCCGACCAAATGTGTTCGCAGATGCTGCTGGCGTATTGAAGACTGGCAACACCGCCGTGTTGAGAATTGGTTCGGATGCGCTTCGCACCGCTCAGGCAATGATGGAATTCGCCGTTACTCCCGCACTCGCCACGTCGGGCCTGCCTGCCACTTCAATCATGCTCGTCGAGTCACGCGCCCACGCAGCCGGATGGGCGTTATTCAATGATCCTCGGCTTGCGTTAGCCGTGGCGCGTGGGTCAGGGCCCGCTGTCGACCAACTCGGCGCCATTGCCCGATCGGTTGGCACTCCAGTGAGTTTGCATGGAACGGGTGGCGCGTGGATGATCATTCCTAGTGGCGCAGATGCGA
>JALRDI010000160.1 GCA_023257035.1 Ilumatobacteraceae bacterium
GCTCACGGCGATCTCCTCAACACCAATGGACAACTCGAATTGACGATGGGCGCCTACCTCGTTAACACGGGCGACCGACTCGTACTCGTTGACGCAGGTGTCGGAATGATTAACAACGGCCAATACCAAGGTGGAGGACTACTGAACAGCCTGCTCGAACTCGGGGTCGAGCCAGCGGACATCACGGATGTAATCCTCACCCACCTTCACTTTGATCACGTTGGCTGGGCAACGAGAAAAGGTGAAATTGTCTTCCCAAATGCCACCTATCGTTGCCACGCTGCAGACTGGCGACATTTTGTTGAGAGCGACGGCGCCGATGAGGGAGCCATTCGGAAGTTGTCTCCAATCGCTCCACGTCTCGAATTGTTCGACACCGACCACACCGTCGCTCCGGGTGTCGATGTGCGCCACGCCCCAGGTCACACACCGGGATCAGTCATCGTCATCGTCTCTAGCGGAACCGACCGTGCCATGCTCATCGGCGACATCGCCCACTGCCCAGCAGAACTGACCGAGAACGACTGGGAGGCGATATTTGATGTTGATCGAGATCTCGCTCGACGCACGCGTGAGGCCCTCGCCGCCGAACTCGAAGGCTCGTCAACATTGGTTGGCGCTGCACACTTTCCGGGTCTGCAGTTTGGTCGGCTGCTCACCGGCGAGGGCCAACGATCATGGACTCTCGGCTAGCTCGCGAGCAACTATCTGACGCATCAATGACTTCTCGGATCTCTGTCAGACACTCCCAATAGCCCACCAGTACGATCTCATTTGTGGCTTCAGGCATCCGCTGCCCCTCCTGCGGCGCTGTTCACCATCTCGCGCCACCACTATTGCTGACGATCTGTTCATGCGGAGAGAAACTTCGCCACCCGGGCCACCAAGAATCAGCCTCAAATTCACAGCAACATGTCGATCTTTACGAGGTTCTCGGAATCGACCGCTCTGCCTCTGGAGATGACATCCGAGCCGCATATCGACAGCGCGCAAGAGAAACCCATCCTGATGCCGGCGGACAGCCAGGCGAGTTCCAAGCCGTGCAAGCGGCATGGGAAGTGCTCGGCGACCCAGAGCAGCGTCGGCGCTACGACAGGTCAGGAAAATCTTCGACCGGAAGTAGCGAGTCGAGAACGGTCCCTGACGTCCTCTGAGTCTCTGTTGTCATCGCTGTACGGCGACTTGTCTCAGCAGGGTTCGCCCCCAGACTCATACTTATCCCTGGTCAGCACGAAGAACTCGCTGATGTCGTCGTCGGCCAACAGCCCGCTCCGGGCACCCAGTTCGCAGCCGGGGCGATCGTAGATGTTGCCGTGAGCGGCTCCGATGCCGGAATCATTTGGCGAGGATTGAGGCGTGATGCGCAGCGCGTCGGCGATGACCTAAAAGATGCCGCGACCGCAACTGCGACCTCAGCGGTTCGTGGAACACAACGTTTCGTCCGATGGGTCCTTCGGTTAGTTGCGATCGCCATTGCATTCGCTGCAGTGATTTCGACTGCGATCATCGTCGGTGTCTATCGCCCAATAGCGGGGCTCACCGTATTGTTCGTCGGAACAATTCTCATCATGCTCGTATTGCAGCGAACTTCGAAAACGACCGTTTCGGCGAAACGAGCCGATGGCGAGCGAGCGGACAGTGAGACATTAGTTACTCGACGACGGATCCGTCATCGGCAGTGAATCATCTCGGCTCCACTCCATCAGACTGCCGTCGTACACCCGAACACCGGTCTGCCCGGTCAGCGCAAGCGCAAACGCAACCACGGTCGCCGCGATCGCACCACCGCAATACGAAATAATTGGTCGATCGCGATCGATGACCGCTAGGCGTTGCTCAAGGACCCCAGCCGGCCAGAACGCTGCAGTTTCTCCATCAACGAGCGAAAGATAGGGAACATTCGTCGCGCCAGTGATATGACCGCGACGTGGCCCATAACCCGGGTCGATGCCGTTGAAGTTGTCAGCAGA
>JALRDI010000202.1 GCA_023257035.1 Ilumatobacteraceae bacterium
CGAGTAAGAGGCTTTTTTGTGCGCGGGATTTGGGTAGTAATTCCTTCACCCTTAGATAATTTCTTAAGATCCTTTAACATCGCATTTGCACTTTGATAGCGATCAGCTGGATCTTTTGCGAGCGCCACACTTAAGAATTTATTTAACATCGGATCAAGTGATGGCTCGATATCTGTGACCGGAACAAGTTGCGCAGATACATGTTGGTAGGCAATTGCGACTGGCGTTTCACCAGAGCGTAGTTTTGATCCGTCAAAATCATCAACGGAAAACGCAATCCAAACAGGTTTGTCGGTTTTATCCGTTGCGCGTAATGCGCCCTCTGCCTGTTTCAGGGAGGATACCGTTTCGATCAGCAAAAAATCGGTCTGTGCTGCCAAATGCGCAACAATATCCGCATATTGTTGTTCTGCATCTGCGGGTTCGGGACAGATATCAGGGCGATAGGTTGCGATCAGGGGGCCAATAGACCCCGCAACGCGGCCATGCCCATTGGATTGCGCCGCATTCCGTGCAGATTTGATGGCAGCGTCCCACAGACGGCGAATATCCAAATCATATCCATTGGTATCCAACCTATCCTGCAACACTGGATAGGTGTTGGTTCAAGAACGATTTCAGGGACGCCGCCAGCCTTCTTAATCTTCTCAGTGACAACCTTCGATGGCCGGAAATCAGCGACTGCAGCCGCCATGATCACCACATCAGCATCTGGAACAACCGAGTTGAGAGCTGCCTCCATCTCGGCAGCGGTCTCGACCTGCAAGCGCTCAACCGACTGTGATGTTGCAAGCTCGGTGGTCGTAATTGTCGTTACCTTCGCACCTCTTCGAACACATTCTTCAGAGATTGCATGCCCCTGTTTGCCAGACGAGCGGTTTGCAATAACCCGAACAGCATCGATCGGTTCCCTTGTTCCGCCTGCAGTGACCACTACACGAAGACCCTCAAGATCACGTTTACCAAGCACGCGATCAGCCATTGCAACAATGTCAGCGGGGTCAGCGAGTCGACCTTTACCAATGTCGCCACCGGCGAGACGCCCGGCTTCTGGTTCAACGATATGAACCCCTCGCGACCTCAGCAGTGCAATGTTTGCTTCAACAGCCGGGTGCTCCCACATCTCGGTATGCATCGCTGGGCACACGATGACTGGAGCCCTGGTTGCGATCAAGATATTCGTGAGAAGGTCAGTGGAGAGGCCGTGGGCGTAGGCCGCAAGAACACGAGCAGTTGCGGGCGCAACGAGCACCAAATCTGCTTGCTGACCAAGCGTCGTGTGCGGAATTGGATCGGCGCCATCCCACAGCGAGGTTCTGACAGGCTCTGAACCGAGCGCACTGAGTGTGGTTTGCCCAACAAAGCGCTGAGCGCCATCGGTCATCACTGGGCAAACATGAGCTCCAGCGTCAACAAGGCGCCGGCACACCTCAACAGATTTGTAAGCGGCAATACCTCCACTCACACCGAGAACGATTCGCTTGCCGGCAAGCATGAGGTCTCAATCAGTCAGCTGCTTCAGCGTCGGTTTCAAAACCTTCGCCGACGGGGAGGTCAACTTCGGCGACCTCTTCAACGGGTTCACCCCAAAGAATCTTGTCCGATGAAATCTCTTCGAACGCAACGCTCAATGGCTTGCGGGCCGTCGATGAAACCTGCGGAGGAATCATGTGACCAAGACCGCCACCCAACTGGTTGAAGTACGAGTTGATGTCACGTGCACGTCGCGCAGCGAGGGTCACAAGCCCAAACTTTGAGTCAACGCGATCAAGCAGGCCCTCAATCGGCGGATTCACCATGGTTTCGTTCGTCTGTGGCACGGCGGAAAGTGTAGCGGGGTTAGTGGCGAGACCGTTCGATTGCAATCACAGCCAACATGTCACTGATTGTTTGTTCAAGATCATCGTTTGTGAGCACATGATCTGCAATCTCCCGCCCGATTGGCTCTTCAGCCTCGGCCTTCTTTAATCGAGCGAAAATCTTGTCGTTGGGGTCGCCTCGGCCGCGTAGTCGACGCTCTTGCTCTTCTCGCGAAGGTGGAAGCAAGAAAATCAGTACTGCGTCAGGGAATTGCTGCTTCACTTGACGGGCTCCGTCAAGCTCAATTTCGAGCACGACATCTCGCCCATCTACCGCAGATGTATCTGGCGCGGGAGTTCCGTAGTAATTACCGAGGAATTCGGTCCATTCGAGAAATCCATTCGCCTCGATGCGGGCTTCAAAGTCCTCTGCGGAGCAGAACACATACGCATCCGCGGATTCACCTTCTCGGCGATCTCTTGTCGTCCACGACCGACTTAACCACAGGCGCGGATCTCGAGCCACAAGCCGATCGACGATCGTGCCTTTACCAACCCCGCCGGGGCCTGACACAACAACGATAAGGGGGCTGGAGTTCTCAGACACCGAATTCCTTCAGTAGCGCCTCGCGTTGCTGCGCGCCGAGACCTTGAATTCGACGATTGTGAGCAATGCCGATGTCATCCATCAGTCGTCGTGCCTTGACTTTGCCGACTTTTGGAAGCGATTCAAGGATTGACAACACCTTTATCCCAACAACATTTGGGTCTTCACTTGACAGGACATCGTTCAATGACATCGAGTGATTCTTGATGCGGGCTTTCACTGCCGCCCTCGCAGTTCGTACCTCTGCCGCCTTCGCAAGTGCAGCAGCACGCTGCTCGTCGGTCAAGCGAGGAGGAGAAGCCATCTCTCGAATGTACCGCCGAATCGAACGACGTCAAGAATCTGACGCTCAGAGTCAGGTCAGCCCAGACGAGGTGAGTTCGGAGACCGATGACAATGAGCGCGATGCGGCATAGGCAAGCAACTCGCGCTGAATGGTTTCAATCGCAGCAGGATTTGCAAACGACGCAGTTCCGACCTGCACCGCGTGAGCACCTGCCAGCATCAGTTCCGCCGCACCCCAACCGTTCATCACTCCGCCAACGCCGACAATCGGAAGTTCAGGCAACGCCTGACGAACATCAGCAACCGCGCGCACGGCAACCGGGTGAATTGCTGGACCTGAAACACCACCGCCACCATTACCGAGCACCGGACGGGCAGTTTCTGGATCAAACACCAGACCGAGCAGGGTGTTCACCAGAGTCACCGCCTCAGCACCTGACGCCGAAACCGCATCTGCGATCTCGACGAGTCGATCTGTGTTCGGGCTCAATTTGGCCCACCGAGGGCGCCCACAGGCTGCAGTCGCTTCCATCACCTCTGAGCTGAGGTCTGCATCATGAGCAAAAATCGAGCCGCGACCCTCCAAGTTTGGGCATGAGAGATTGACCTCGACTGCAATGACTTCTGGAGGAGCATCGGCCAACATTTCGGATGCCAATGCGTAGTCGTCAACACTTCGCCCCCAAATTGAGCACACAACTGATGCTCCCGTTGCGATGAGCTTCGGAAGTTCATAGGCAAGCCAGTACTCGACACCCGGGCCTTGAAGGCCGACCGCGTTGATCATTCCTGCCTGCACAGTGTGCACTCTCGGAGCAGGGTTACCCGCCCATTCATATGGGGCAATCGACTTGGTGACCACTGCCCCGATCTGCGAGAGATCAACGTACGACGCAAGTTCGCTGCCGTAACCAGCGGTGCCTGATGCGGTCATTAATGGACTCGACAGCGTCAATGAACCAACAGAGACACTGCGGTCGACCGCCGAAGCTTCGGCAACTTGACGGCGTGAACGGCGACTCACCGCTGGTGATACTCCTGCAATGTCCGGACAGTAAGCGGTTCACTTGCGGTCTCAGCGAGACCCTGAGCCGCAGCAAGCGCAGCAGCAACGGTCGTCACGCAACTCACCCGGTGCAGGCTCGCCGCCTTACGAATCTGTTCGCCATCGCTGCGACCTGAAGATCCACGCGGGGTGTTCACCACAAAGTTGATGGTGCCATCGGCGATGAGGTCAACCGCTGTTGGCCCGTCCTGTTCAGCAACCTTGCCGAGCACCCTGTCGACCTCAACACCAAAACGTGCAAGGTGAGCGGCTGTTCCTTCGGTGGCTGCGATTGCGAGGCCACGTTCACGAAGTCGTCGAGCCACAACAATGCCCGCCGGCTTATCGGTATCATTCAGCGACAAGAACACCATGCCTGAGCTTGGGAGTTCGCTTCCGGCAGCGAGTTCGGCCTTGGAAAACGCTCGCCCAAAACCGGTATCGATTCCCATCACCTCTCCGGTTGACCGCATCTCAGGACCGAGGGCCGGGTCAACTTCAGGGAATCGATTAAACGGAAGCACAGCTTCTTTGACTGCGACATGACCTTCAATCGGATCACGAAGAAGTCCTTCTGCCCTGAGCTCGGCGAGGGTTGCGCCCATCATCACCCGCGTAGCAACTTTCGCAAGCGGCACTCCAGTTGCTTTCGCAACGAACGGTACGGTTCGACTCGCCCTCGGATTCGCCTCGATGACGTAGACCGTGGTTCCAACGACCGCGAACTGCACGTTGATAAGGCCTCTCACATCAAGCCGCTCGGCAATTGCTGCCGTGTAAGAGCGGATGACTTCAACCACCCATTCGGGAAGTGTCTGAGGCGGAATTGCGCATGCCGAGTCACCTGAGTGAACTCCTGCTTCTTCGACATGTTCCATGATGCCACCGATGAGAACCTCGCCAGTGTGGTCACGAATAGCGTCTGCATCCACCTCGACAGCGCTCGCCAAAAAGCGATCGATAAGAACCGGCCGTTCTGCCGATAGGCCGCCCTCCTTCCCAAGACTTCCCGCCCCTGAAAGTTCAGCCATCGCACGAGCCAGATGGTCGTGATCATGGATGATTTGCATCGCCCGACCGCCGAGCACATAACTCGGACGCACCAACACTGGAAAGCCGACTTCATCACAAATCCTGCGCGCCTCTTCAAGCGTTACAGCGGTACCACCAGGAGGCTGCGGGATTCCAAGCTCATCGCAGAGTCGGTTCCAGAGTTCGCGGTCTTCTGCCGCGTCGATTGATGCCGCAGAAGTTCCAGCGACCAACTCGACGTCAATCTCGCCCGCCAATTTCAGCGGAGTCTGACCACCGAGCGAGACAATCACCTTTGCCGGCTTTTCCGCATCGATGATGTTCAGCACATCCTCACGGGTAAGCGGCTCAAAATACAAGCGATCACTCGTGTC
>JALRDI010000029.1 GCA_023257035.1 Ilumatobacteraceae bacterium
CCAGCGCGCCCAAATGCGTCGCGCCGCACGGTACTTGGCGATCTCTTCGAAGAAGTCGATGTGGGCGTTGAAGAAGAAACTCAATCGTGGCGCAAATGCGTCAACGTCAAGGCCAGCGGCAAGGGCGAGTTCGACGTATGCAAAGCCGTTCGCAAGTGTGAATGCGAGTTCTTCGACAGCGGTCGAGCCAGCCTCACGGATGTGGTAGCCCGAAATAGAGACTGAGTGCCATCGTGGCATTTCGGCTGCGGTGAAATCGATGGTGTCGCGAACGAGACGCATTGATTGGCGCGGAGGGAAGACAAACTCTTTCTGTGCTTGGTATTCCTTCAAGATGTCGTTCTGAAGGGTTCCGCCGAGTTGGGCGCGAGGCACTCCAGCTTTTTCGGCCTGGGCGATAAACATCGAGAAGATGACCGCAGCCGGTGAGTTGATCGTCATCGAAGTCGTCACTTCTCCGAGGTCAATACCTGAGTAGAGGTCCTCCATGTCGGAAAGGCTGTCGACTGCGACACCGCAACGACCGACCTCCCCGAGCGACATCGGGTCGTCCGAGTCAAGGCCGAGCAGGGTTGGCATGTCGAATGCCGTTGAAAGGCCAGTACCACCGGCCTTGATGATTTCTTTGAATCGCCAGTTCGTGTCTTCGGCAGTGCCGAAGCCAGCAAACATCCGCATGGTCCAAAGTCGTGACCGGTACATCGAGGCGTAAGGTCCCCGGGTGTACGGGTACTGGCCTGGGAAATCACCATCTTCTGGTCCATACACCGGGTCGAGGGGAATCCCTGAGAGGGTCGTGAATTCGGCATCTCGGGTGGGGGAGGCGTTGAATGCTGCTTCCCACTGCGAGCGAGGTGAATTGGTGTCGCCTGACATCTTCGAAAGGATACTTTGACGTCCAAATAATCGTCTAGCCCGAGTTACCCTGCTCACCATGAAGAACCAGCCTGCTGGCGGCGATCCCATTGAGGTCGCAGTCGAAAACTGGGTGAAACAGGGCTGGTGTGACGCTGCTGCTCCCATGGGCATGGTCACGTCAATCATGCGGGTTCAGCAAATTCTTGCCGCAGATATCGATCGAGTGTTGAAGCCGTTCGGTTTGAGTTTTGCTCGGTTTGAGTTTCTACGCCTACTTGCCTTCAGCCGCCTTGGAACGCTTCCGATGGGCGTTGTCGGTCAACGACTACAGGTTCATCCGGCAAGCGTCACGAATGCCGCTGATCGTTTGGAGCGAGATGGGTTGGTGAATCGTTCACGTGATGATGCGGATCGTAGAAAAGTAATTGTTGGAATTACGAACGTCGGCCGTGAACGTGTTGAAACTGCGACCGCTGGTCTCAATGACTATTTCGTCTCGATTCCGCTCTCCAGTGAACAGCACCGAAACCTATTTGATGAATTGCGGCTGCTGCGGGCAGCGAACGGTGATTTCGGTTTATCGTCCGGCGAAGGTGATGGGGATGAATGACCTGCGGAGTCACGCCGACGGCCGGGATCGCTGTGGTTGGTGCGGTGATGACCCTCTATATGTCAACTACCACGACACCGAGTGGGGTGTCGGAGCGTCAACTGACAACGAGTGGTTCGAAAAGGTCTGCCTTGAAGGATTTCAGTCAGGACTGAGTTGGATCACGATCTTGAAACGCCGTGAGGCGTTTCGAGAGGTGTTCAATGGTTTCGACCCTGAGCTTGTCGCAACATTTGGCGATGCTGATGTCGAGCGACTGGTGGCTGATGAGCGAATTATTCGCCATCGAGGCAAGATCACGTCAACGATAAATAATGCGGTGAGGGCACTCGAACTGCGTAACGAGTTCGGCACCCTCGAAGCATTCTTTTCGCAATTTGCTGAGCCTGAGGCGCACGAACCGTTAGCTCTTGTGGATGTGCCGGCTCAGACCGACACATCTGCCGCTCTTGCGAAGGAGCTTCGTCGTCGTGGTTGGACGTTCGTCGGGCCAACAACGATGTATGCGATGGCCCAGTCGATGGGCCTTGTTAACGATCACCTCGTTGGGTGTTGGTGTCGTGATAGTTGCTAACTCGCAGCGATTTTGGAGTTACGAAAGCGTTTCGCGGATGAATGAGTACACCTCGGGCCACAGGCGAGCGGCGAGGTCATTGTCTTGAGTGCCTAGTGCATTGTGTGATGCCATGAAGGCGTGGCCGGTGCCAGGGTGAACCGTGAGTGTTGCATCGACTCCTGCCGCCTGCAGGCGTTGCTCTAGGTCGGCTGCTACTTCTGGAGGGAAGAAGCCATCTTGCTCAGCCATATGGCCGCGAATCTTTGCGGTAATCGCTGAATAGTCAGGCTGATCGTCTCCTGAGGGAAAGCCGTAGAACGGGATTGCAGCAGCGATGACGTCTGGGCGATGGGCAGCGAGAACGAATGTGAGCATGCCTCCCATGCAGAATCCCATGACCGCAAGTGATGACCCGGAGGTTGCGGCATGACCAGAGAGATAGTCGACCGCTCCACTCATGTCGCGGGCTGCGCGGTCCATCGGCAGTGATGACATAAGTTCGCCGGCCTTATCCATCTCGGTGTGGCCCGCGAGTTCGCCGTGGTAGAGGTCTGGGGCGAGAGCAACGAAGCCGTTGCGGGCGAGATCGTCACAGACGTCGATAATCCCTGAGTCAAGCCCCCACCATTCCTGTACGACAATGACACCTGGGCCTGAGCCGCTCTCTGGCGTTGCGAGGTATCCGGAGGCGTCTCCGCTTGGAGTTGAGAAAGTGACATTTGTGCTCATGGAAAAACAGTAGCGAAGTGGGCTTGTTGTGAGAGACGGGGCGCGATGCCAATCGTTGCTGCCATATCAGAAAGAATGTGGGAGTGACTTCAACACGTCCACCAGTTCTGTGGGAACCCGATCCGCAAGCGACATCGCAGTTATCGACGTTTATTGACTATTGCGGTGCTGAAACCGGTCGAACATTTGAGAATTACGACAGTTTCTGGAGATGGTCAGTCGGTGAGGGTCTAGAGCGATTTTGGGAACTACTGTGGTCATGGGCCGAGATTGACTCGTCTTCTGAGTATTCGCAGGTGCTGACCACGCGCTCAATGCCCGGGGCGAAATGGTTCGTTGGGGCGACATTGAATTACGCCCACCATGCAGTGCGGCGTCTTGACGATGACAGTGAGGTTCT
>JALRDI010000058.1 GCA_023257035.1 Ilumatobacteraceae bacterium
TGCTTCAGATCGAACACCCGAACATGACCCGAATCGGCCCCGTTGCCATCATTGGAGTCTGCGCCGACCGCCAAACGTGAGCCATCAGACGACAACGCAACTGACCACCCGAAACGGTCTAAGGAAGCCTCACCATCGATATCGGCACCAACCTGAACCCAATTTGCCCCATCCCAGTCGAACACCCGAACATGACCCGAATCGGTCCCGTTGCCATCGTTTTTTATTGCGCTGACTGCGAGCCGAGAACCATCTGATGACAACGCAACCGAATACCCGAAGTCGTCGTTGGCAGCCTCACCATCAATATCGGCACCAACCTGAACCCAGCCGTCACCAACCCTGTCAAAGACCCGAACATGACCCGAATCGGTCCCGTTGCTGCCATCGTTTGTTCGTGCACCTACCGCTAGCCGGGAACCATCATCCGACAACGCAACCGACGACCCGAACTGGTCATCATGAGCTTCACCAAGGACAGAGTTCAGTGGCGCCCAATCAGTTTCGCTCCAGTCAAACCCTGTAGCAGCACCAAGTTTCGCGCTGCAGTTGAGTCCACCAGCGGTACAACCATCGTAATCCGGCGACCCGCTTACTACCCGATTTCCCTGAGAAGACAGCGCGACCGACCAACCGAAGTTTGCTCCCAAATGGGCGCCATCAACATCGGTACCTAACTGAACCCAGATTTCGTCAGCAGCGAGAACCGTTTCGCTCTCTGTTGAGCCCGGGCCGATTTGAAAAATACCCAACACAAATGACGACAATGAAACTGTTGCTGACAAAAGAACACGCAGCCAGGTTTTCAAAGATGTTCGTTCCTCAGTCACGGCCCACCCCTAAGCAGTTCATCGCTTCTCGCAAACACCTCTTCAACGTGACACAAAGAGTGTCATTTATTTTCCGTAATCCTAAAGGTTAGAGTGTAAAGCACACAAACCTATTCCTGAAAGCACCAAGACGACTGAAACTGTCCGTCTCAACTTGACAGATCACCTCGGCAAGAGAGCACATGCAGGTTTTAGTTAAGCCAAGTCCACTCAGCACAGTCTCGCCCTCACATTCCGGAGCGATATAGCGATGTCAAAACAAACCGATCTACAACGCTCACGCTCTCTAACGCTGACGATGGCCGTCGGCATTATCACGTTGATGACTGCTCTGGTTTCTGGAGGAAGTAACTCGACCGCTGAAGCAGCAGAAAGTGGTTGGAACTGCTACCAATCGGGAGAGAACGTCGGGGTTGCGTACCAGGTCGTGCAAGAGGGCAGTACCGACACGACGTATATCTACAAGTACAAACTTCGCAACACAGGCGAGTGGGACTACATCGAACTCAAAAGCTTCAATCTTGAAGGCGCAACTCTTGTTCGCGAAGACACTGGAGGCTCAGCAACGATCGACTTTGCGGTTGATGGCGTCAATGCATTGACCCTCGTACCTCGAGCAGATGATCCGAACAAAGCCGACATGTACGGCATCATCAACCCTAAAACTCATACGTCGACTACCCCTCGCTACTTGATCAGGATCCCATCTGAGGCCGGGGCGAATCCAGTGATTGTTTCCGCTATCTCCGGAAACAACATTGATGCTCTCGTAGGACAGCCGATCACATCGGGCACCTACCTGAAGGAGAACGGCGTCAACTGGCTGTACATGTCAAATGACACACAACCCAAGAACGCCTACCGATTCAACCTCGACACAGGCGCATGGCAGAACTGGACAATTGCGAGCCAAGCTCTCCCTACGAAAGACATCCTTTGGCTTGAAACGAACCCGGTAACGATTGGCGGAATCACCTACCCAATGGTTGGTCTCGCTGACCCAGGCACGGGCGATGGAACTCCAACTGCGTTTCTGATCAATACTTCCGGCCAGCACACCACAGTCGACGTAACTGTCAGCGGATTCGACTGGTCGGGGGCGGGCTCATTTGGTGCCGCCTACGGTTTCACATCTGGCGATTCACCTTCGATGTACTTCACCGCTAATCAAGCGTCTGAAACCAACGGGCCTGATGGTGCTGGTAACAACGGCCACCTCGTGAAGTTTGAAATCAATGCAAACGGCACTGGGGCAACCGCAACCGCAATCGGCTGGTCACCGTCGACGAGCGAGAACGACGGCGCCGCATGTGGACAGTACGCATTTGATGCACCACCAGAAACGACGACGACTACTACAACAACAACAACGGTCGCACCAACAACAACCACGACAACGACAACAACCACAACAACAACCACGACAGTTGCACCAACCACCACAACCACGACAGTTGCACCATGTGATGCGTCGCTCGCGTTCGACGCAAACGGCGGATCAAACGCCCCCGGCACGTTGACAGGCTGCGACGGCGACACCGTCACCATCCCACCAACAGAACCAACACCCCCACCAGGCGGAGGTGACCTCATTGGCTGGCAGCTCTGCGACGGAACAGGAACCGTCTACCAGCCTGGCGACTCATTCGTTCTGAAAGGTGACACCACGCTGTGCGCGATCTGGGATAACCCTCCCAGCCTCGCATCAACCGGAGGGACCACGTGGGCGGGGCTCCTCATCGCAATTGCAGGGTTCGCCATTGCAATTTGCCTCTTACGCCTCCGCCCGCGCTTCAACTAACTGCTTGTGACCCAGTCTCGGAATCAAGACCGAATAAGTCTCGAACTCATAGACCTCATCGAAGAGATTCCAGGCAGTCGATGACCTGCTCAATCTGCTGGTCATGGTCGCCCGCACAGCGGATGATGATGTGCTGAGACCCTGCTTCCACAAATTCGCTCACCCAATCGACGAGCCCAGGAGCACCTCCGGCATATGTCGCCTGGGCTGCTCGCATCGCTGCCGGCGGAGCCGGGTAGTACGCCGCGAGGTAGTCGTCGAGCGTCTTGTTCGCAGCCTCAACATCATCGTTGAGCGCAACTGTGAGATACGACGCAGTCGCAAGCAATGAGGCATCTCTGCCTGCTTCAGCTGCGGCCTGCTGCACGACCTCAAGGCCGGGAGCGAATTGCTCGGCCTGCCCGATCGGCATCCAGCCGTCATATATGCGGCCAGCGCGGCGCTGGGTGACCTCATTTGAACCTGCGACCCACAGCGGTGGCCCGCCTTCACGATGCGGAGTCGGCAATGCTTGCACTTCGTTAATGTCGTAGAAGTCGCTGTGGTGAGTGACCTTCTCCCCTGCCCATAAGCGACGGCAGATATCGAGGTGCTCGTTGAAGCGCCCGACACGGCGAGCGAACGGCACACCAACCGATTCAAACTCATGGTGCGTCGTTGGGGTATCGGTCGCAATACCAACCCCGAGAATCAGCCGACCCTCAGAGATCTGATCAACCGTTGCCGCGTGGTGCGCAAGCACGACCGGGTGGCGCAGCACCGGCAGCAAGACTGCGGTGCCAAGCTCAGCTCTTTCGGTACGGGCAGCAATCGCTGCCAACATCGCCAGCGGCTCGTGGCGGGCGCGGGCAACGATCGAGTCACCTACCCAGATTGAGTCATAGCCGAGTTGCTCAGCTCGATCAGCGAGTCGCAACAGGCGCTGAGCATCAAAATCACCCGACATGACCGCTTCACGGGTCGGAACCAGGTAACCGATGGACACACTGTTCTCACTCATTTCATGCCCCTCTCAGGCCGCCGTGACAGCGTTTGCAACGTTGCGCCATTTCGACACGTTGTCCGGGTTTGATGCGAGATCGTCAACAGTGAGATACGAGATCACACGTTCAGCCAATCCCTTGTAGCGATCGATGATGCGATCAGCGATCTCATCCCACGAGCCAACAATTGCGAACATGTCGAGCATCTCATCGGTGATCGTGTTCGCGAGGCCATCCATGTCACCTGCCTTGATGCAGTCGTTGAGGCGGCTCGACACTCCCTCGAACCCGAGATCGTCGAACTGGAACGCATAGTTCTTTGTCGAGCCGTAAAAGCCAATTTGTGTCCGTGCTCTGTGCGCTAAGGCAGCCCGTTCTTCTGGGGTGTCACCGGGCACGATGAATGCGGGAATCAACAGATCGACATCTGCCGGGTCACGATCAGAACTCGCTGCGCCTTCTGCAACCGCAGGCAAGAGACGCTCGTTGATGTAATGCACCGAATGCAGCGGATGCACATGGACACCGTCCGCGACCGCTCCAGCCATACGTGTCATCCACGGGCCCACCGCCGACACATCAACTTTCACATCGCCGTAGTCGTGCGACAGCGGCCTCCATTGCTGCGGAAGCATTGTGAGTTCGTAGTACGGGCCACGGTGGTCGAGTTCTTCGTCGCCCCGGAACGCAGCGAGCGTGGCTTGCACTGCGTGGAGATAGTCGCGCATACGTGGGCCCGGAGGGTCAAATTCCATGCCGTAGCGGCGTTCGATATGCGCTCGAACCTGACTGCCGAGCCCTAAGCGAAACTGGCCTTTCGTATTGTCGGCGAGTTCCCATGCAAGGCTTGCAGCAACCATCGGACTCATCGGGAATGCAACAGCGATACCTGTCGAGTATGTAAGGCTCGGTGCAGCCATCGCAGCTGCTGCGATACTCATCCACGGCGTCTGCCCAGTCTCGGTGAACATCAGCCCCGAGAAACCGGCACCCTCAGCTGTCACCGCAAGTTCGGCAGCGTCCTTCCATCGGCTCGGACCAACCATGATGTCGAAATCCATGACTCTCTCCTTTTCCCGCTCTCCGGCGGGAGCACCCCGCATTGAAATTCACGGTACGCAACTCATGGATTAACTGACGAGCCGGCAACCACCGCTGCGGCACAGCGCGGAGGTCATATCCATAACGGTTGAACTTCGGCCATCACCCAGAATCTGCAATGCTGACATGACCAGCCCAAGCCAAACGAAACACGTTCAGGCTGCAAACAACTCTGATGACGAGCACCCCATGACATCTCCCAAACTCGACCCCAATGTCACTGCAGCGATTGAGGACAGCTTCGCCAAACAAGGGCTCATGGCAACTATCGATGCTGAGCTGCATCTCGTTGCGTCAGGTGAAGTGCGGCTTCGCATTAACGCCAGCGAATCACTCACCCAACACCACGGATTTCTTCATGCCGGCATCATTGGAACGATTCTCGATTCGTCGTGCGGTTGGGCTTCGCAAACGCTGATGCCATTAGGCACCGAGGTGCTCACCGTCGAATACAAACTCAACCTTCTTCGCCCAGCAGCCGGTGCACAATTTGAAGGACGTGGAACTGTCGTCAGAGCTGGA
>JALRDI010000072.1 GCA_023257035.1 Ilumatobacteraceae bacterium
CGACCTCGACGGCTACGCCCGCCTGCGCTTTTCCGCCGGTGGCGGCGTGATCGCCGGCATCATCAACACCGTCGCCGGTGGGGGATCAATGTTGACGGTTCCGCTACTGGTGCTCGCAGGTGTTCCCGGTAACAGTGCAAACGGGTCGAATCGTCTCGGCATTCTCACCTCGACAGCATCGGCAACGGTGGCCTTTCGCCGTCTCGGGGTTGACGGGCTCTCCAAGGCGATTCCAGTGCTGGCGCCAACGCTCGTCGGCTCACTGATCGGTTCGCTGACGATCAGTCGCCTTCCTGATCGGGCGTTCGAGATTGTGTTCGGTGTGTTGATGATTCCTCTCATCGTGCTCACCGTGCGTAAACCAACGGCGCGTGACGACGTTGAACCGTGGCCGACATGGTTGACCGTGGTCATTTTCGGGTTGATCGGTGCGTTCGGTGGCGCGTTTCAGGCCGGCATCGGTCTGGTGTTGCTCGCCGCTCTCACTCGAGCAGGGTTCGATCTTGTGACGGCGAACAGCGTGAAGATGGTGGTGTCGTTAACGGTGACCGTCATCGCCCTTCCAGTGTTTTTGTTGTCGGGAAATATCGTGTGGCTCCCAGCCATTGTTCTCGCCGCCGGGTTCTTTGTTGGCGGCTGGTGTGGGGCTCAGGTTGCGGTCAAAGGTGGCGAGAAATTGATCCGGATTGCGATGGTGATCGCTGCGATCGGGTTGTCGGGGCGCCTCATTGGGCTCTACTGAGTTCGGTACATTTCAGTGATGGACTTCATCTGCCCCCGATGTGAAATGTCGGTGACGTCAGAGTTTTATGGGCCGTGCGAATCGTGTCGAGCTGCGCTTCGCGCAAAGTATGTGGCCGTGCGCAGCGATGTCGACGTCGCCGAGTATGAGCCGAAGATGAACGTCACCCCGAACGCCGTTGCGTTAAAAGACGATTGAGTCCTCAGACCGCTCTTTCGTTCTCGCCGATAGTCTTTTCGAGAGCCAGGGGACGTAGCTCAGTTGGCTAGAGCACCTGCTTTGCAAGCAGGGGGTCGTGGGTTCGATTCCCATCGTCTCCACTGAATGGTTTCCCATTCATGGAATAATCAGCGTGATGACGATTTCAGACGTCTCCGTGTTTGAATCGCGTTGACGCCGCAGCGTCCGACGAGTTCACCCGAGCAGATCTTTGGCGACGTCGATCCAAAAGTTTGTCGACAACTCAAGGCTCTCAACATCGACTCGTTCATCGTGTCCATGGAAACGGGTGCTGAACTCGCCCGGTGACACGGCTGGGCTAAATAATCCGGCTCCGTATGCGATGGATCCCATGTTGCGGAAGACTCGAGCATCGGTGAACCCAACGATGAGCTGTGGTGTGATGGGCATGCCAGGGAATGGTTTTCCGACGGCGCGTTGAATTGAATCCCACAGCGGTGTGTCGGTGGGAGACATGCTTGCCGGGTCATTCATGATGATCTCAACGTCGACTTCGTCGTAGAGATCGCCGAGTGCGGCCCGTAAATGCGCATCAACCTCTGCGGTGTGGTCACCGGGCATTGTCCGCACGTCGATATTGAGATCAATCGAGTCAGGAATGACGTTTGTCTTCATGGTGTGGTCTGCAGCGACGACGTTCGGACTCATCGTCGTGTGACAGCAACTCCAGAGGTGAGCGGCTCCGCCTCGGTGGGGAAACGATTCCAGATAGTCATCAATCTTGTTCGGGTCGAGCATGATCGCTTTGGTTTCATCGTCGATGTCCATGTTGGCGACTTGGGTGCCCCAGTGTTCATGGAACCGCGCCGGTGGTCTGTAGTCGGCGATGCGTTGCACGACTGCTGCTGCTCGAACGAGAGCGTTGTCACTGCGAAATGGGGTCGAGCCGTGGCCCGGAGTGCCGTGCACGCGAACACGTCGCCATGCAACACCTTTCTCACCGACGTTCATCGACACCGATGGTGAGTTCGGCGGGCCACCGTGAAGGCCGCCGTTCTCGGTGAGCACATAGTCGGCACGGATGGCATCGGGGTGATTGTCAGCCATCCACTGGGCGCCGTAGGCAGACCCTGACTCTTCATCGGCAACACCGAAGTAGATGAGGTCGCCGCGTGGCCGAAACCCTGTTGTTGCGAGGTGCCGAAATGCAACCGCCATAGATGATGTGAGGTTCAACATGTCGACAGCACCCCGACCCCAGACCTCGCCGTTGACGAGTTCACCGCCGAATGGATCACGGCTCCATCCATCTGGATTCACCGGCACGACATCGGTATGGCCCATCAGGCACAAACTGGGTGCGTTCGGGTCGCTGCCTTCAATGCGAGCAACCATTGAGCGCCGACTGGGGGCAGCGTCGTACACCTCAACATCGAGGCCTGCACCCTCAATGAAACTCACCAGCGTGTCGGCGTTGCGTTCTTCGTGACCTGATTCTGCGGTGCCGTCATTCACGCACTGGTTTCGAATCATTGTTTGCAACAACTCGACGGTCTCGTTCGTTAACTGTTCCATGGTGCCCCCTCTGCAGAGAACGTAATAGACCTGCGCCGCTTCGTGAGCCACGGCAGCACGCATGGGATACTGAACTCGTGGATTTCCGGCCTAACGAAGATCACGAAGCCATCATCGAAGGCGTTGACCGTGTCTGTTCCGACTTTGATGACGAGTACTGGACGACCTGCGACACAGAGCACAAGTTTCCCTGGGAGTTCTATGAGGCGATGGC
>JALRDI010000105.1 GCA_023257035.1 Ilumatobacteraceae bacterium
CGGTCTAGGCGGTCGCCCTTACATCCTGTTCAACAGCGAGGACCCGCTTGTCGATTCCGCGCCCTCGACCTATGTCGCCAAGACGGTGGCGGTCCTTGCGGCTTATACAGGCGGGACGGTGTTCGGGGCAGGCGCAACGGATTACAACGGGCTTATCAGTTATAACTCAACATCGAGCGCGGACCCGATTTTGGTCGGAGATGACGGGACTACCCAATGGTACGACTTCACTCAGCCGACTCCCTATTACTTGAACGGAACATTCTACGCGGACGCAAGCATGGAAGCGCCGATGACAGATGCGGGGATTGTTCAAATCAGCTACTCAACCGGCTGGGGCTTCGATGCCTCAAACTATCTGCAAGTCGGTAAAGATCGAGGCAATGAACAAGACGTTGTTCATCAGTAAAGGAATGCTCACCTCAGTGTTGGGCTGTGAGGTGCACTTCCAGCAAAAAGATGAGTTCGCGTGGAACGTCACCACTGCGATCGGAACGGTCGCCCACCGAGCAATTGAGTTGCTCACCGGTTGGCGTGGCACCCCCTACCCGGCGACTCTCGTCAACGAGTCAATCGCGCGTCTCGGCGAAAAGCCGAACAGCCTCGGCGATTTCCTCACCACCATGACCGACGGCGACAGGGCCGATCTCACCAACGCGGCAACCGACCGAGTCGTGAAGTTCACTGAAAGCTTTCCGCCGCTACAGCAGAGCTTTATCCCTGTGGCTGAATCGTCCATTCGCTGGCCTGAAAGTGGAACGATCGTGCTCGGCGGCAAAAGCGATCTCACTCTTGGGCGCGCAGAACTCGGCGAAAGCCGAAAAGTCATCATTGATCTCAAAACAGGCGGGGCATGGCCGAACCATATGGACGAGCTCCGCTTCTACGCACTGCTTGAAACCCTTCGCACCGGCATTCCCCCACGGCTCATCGCTGGCTTTTATCTCGATGCCGGACGCGCAGTGCCTGAACATGTGACGTTAGAGACACTCAGCTCGGCGATGCGGCGAACACTCGACGGCATCGGCCGAGCAGTTGAACTGCTTGAGGGCCGCGAGGCCACCAAACGACCCCAAGCGTCATGTCGTTGGTGTCCACTTGCCACGCAATGCGAAGAGGGAAGCGCCTGGCTCGAAGAGCAATCAGCCGACCGCGATTAATCATGAGCGAGGCATCACATTCGCCCCGCCAACTGGTTCTGGCTACGAAATCACTCTGACGGTTGCGCCAAAGTCGAGATGGTCCCACACCATCACAGCGTCTTCAGGCAATGCTCGAATACACCCATTTGAGTCGCCCCAAAGTTCCTTGGTTCCAACCGACTCGAGTGGTTGCACGTACTCACCGTTCGGATAGATCGGCACCGAATGAAAACCGACGCGAGCACCCTGGAATTTCCCATAGGTGAAGACAACGAAATGTGACATCTCTGAATACGAGCCAGTGAGAATCGATGAGGCCTCAAGGCTGCGCTGCTCAACCTCATAATCGCCCGGATCAGGTTGATCCCTCGCCGTGGTCACCGGGAACACGTGGATGATTGCATCGTCCGCGCACAGCCACGCCCGTTGAAACTCGCGATCGAGAACCGCTGCGTCGCCAAGGCCCTCGCATGTCGCCACTTCAGGTTCAGGTGGCGGAGGTTCGAGCCACAACCTCAATAACTCGAGCGTTTGCTGACCCGCAATACCATCAATGATGATTTCTAAGGACGGATCCTGATTCGCCTGAAATGTTCGCACCGCAACCCGCGTCTGCTCATCGAAGACTTCGTCTGCCGACGACTCGAGCCATCCACGACTGTTGAGATGCCGTTCGAGACACATCACCTCTTCAGACTCGACCCCAACTTTCAACACCGACGAGACAGTGCAGTCACCCTCGACAACCGGAATCGTTGTCGATGTCGTGGTTGGTGAAGCCGTCGTTGAAGTCGGGGTGACCGTTGTCTCAACTGAAGAGGTTGAGACAGCCGTGTCCGCAGACGTTGATGCCGAACAAGCCGACATGACGAGCACACCGAGCATCATCAAGGCTGCGGGCTTTTGCATCAGACGACAACGTAATCGTCGACCCGAAGGGTCCGGAGGCAGGATGCTGGCAGCCATGGCTCTTACACCGTCATGAGCGCGACCGGAACTCCAAGGCCAGCACTCGACTTAACTGTTGAAATCTGGCGACCTGGCTGAACAGCTTGTTTAGGTTCGGTCACCAAGTCACCAGCGTTGGCAATGATTTCATCAAACGACTGAGTGGCGAGCACAAATCCCCACCACTCCGTCGCAGAGACGTCTGCACGTTCAACGACTTCGATGATGACCCCACCCTCGCCAATCCGGTGAAAGCCCTGGCGGATTTCGCCGACCTCACGCACCCGCTTCAAGGGACATCCGGTTACATCAGCAACCGAGGAACAGGTTCGATCGAGATCGTTTGTCATCAACACGACGTGGTCGACAAACGAGTCATCAGAATCTGCAACCGGAGGAAGTTCAACAAACTCGGCGCATTCCACGCCATCAATCAACGCTCCCGCCGGCACGCCACTCAGCGCGATATCCAACCGTCCGGAAGAAAGGCCACCAGCAGGCCAGATCAGCGAGGAATTTGCTGTGTTGGTAAACGACAGGGATCCTGCATCGTGCAGAGATACGCCAGTGAGGCCCCATGGTGCTGGGGAACCTCCGATAATCAGTTGAACGGAACGCACCGAAATGCGTCAGCCACGTCCCATGTTGGGACGCTTGCCGTGGTTCGCTTTTGAGCGACGGAGGCGAGCCTTGCGCTTCTTCGTCTTCTTTGACATAGGGAAGAAATCCTACGGCTGATGTGGTGAACTCCCACCCGAGGCAACGTGAATCGGCCAAGAAACCCGGGGTAAATGAAGTGTTGTGCCCGATGACACACAAGAATCGCCATCACGTTGGAATGAATTGGCTGGTTTCGATGTTTCACTCATTGGCTGCAATTACGCAACCGAACGGAGAAACATTATGTCGACAACCAATCTCACCCTTGACTCGTTCGAGTCAACCGTCACCTCAGACGGCATCACCATTGTCGACTTTTGGGCGGAGTGGTGCGGACCCTGCAAAATGTTTGGTCCGATTTTCGAAGAAGTCTCAGACGCAAATCCCGATGTGACCTTTGCAAAGGTCGATACCGAAGCGGAGCAACAGCTCGCAGGCTCACTCGGCATTATGTCAATTCCGACCGTAATGATTTTCCGCGACGGTATTCAGTTATTCGCCCAGCCCGGCGCTCTACCGAAGGCCGCTCTTGAAGACCTGCTTGGACAGGTTCGCAACCTCGATATGGACGAAATCCGTTCCCAGCTAGCAGAGGAAGGTGACCAGCCGGCTGAGTGACGCGGTTACATAGATCTGGCGGGGTTCCCCCCACCTCGCCACGGTGTCAAATCCCCCCACAGACACCGAATTTGACACCCGGGACGAGCATTCCCCCCGCTCGTCTCGGGTGTCTTGTTTTTCGGGTGTGATCGGACAAAAAATGCAACACTCTTTGCGTAACGAGAGCAATGGGGTTTACACCCAATCCAATTCCTTACACGAGCATGTTCACGGTGAGCGGGGTGACAACGACGTGATGAGCTCCTTAGCGGTGGTGAGATCTTGAACTGGCACGATGAATTCGCTTACCCCACATTGTTCCGCAACCGAATGTATGTTCTCTCGGCATTCGTCGAGATCACCAACGATTCCGAACCTTCCAAGCCAATCCTCGTCGATGAGATGCGCAGCAGATGATGGACCTCCGGTAGCCAGCGCTGATCGAATCTCATCTCTGCGGTCGTTGCCCAGGCCGAGAGCGTTACGAACAGATACTGGCGAGTCAACGAGCCGGAACGTCAGCTGCGATCGAACTTCTTGACGTTCATGCTCATTTCGAGCAATCCCAGTCGACCAGCAGATGTGACGTGAAGCCCCTCCCGCAGCCTCTCGGATAGCAGCAACCTGATCGGTAAGTCCAGGGAGGTACGGGTAACTCAGGTAGAAGCCATCCGCAAGTCGCCCCCCAAGCTCGGTCATCTGTGGACCTCTGCCTCCCACGAAAATCTCAATGTCGGGCCGGGCGTACCCGAGTCGGGCTCCGTCTAACGCAAATGTCTCACTCGTCATCGTCACAGCCTCACCAGCAAAGAGTTTTCGCATCGCAATGACGGCATCAGCGACCACTTGAAGCGGTCGCGTTCGTTCAACCACGAGCGGACCGAGAGCGAGGCCGCCGCCAGCGCCAATACCAAGGAAGGCTCGTCCGTTGCTTAACTCATCAATGGATGCAATTGCGGCCGCGGTCGCTCCCGGATGTCGCACGTATGGATTTGTGATGCCTGTACCAATTTTGATCGTCGACGTCCGCTGCGCAACCGCCGCCAGCACTACGAAGACATCACGGGTCATCACGCCCTCGTCGAACAACCAGCAACGGTCATATCCCATTTCTTCGGCGAGCACTGCGAGATTGACAATTTCCTCAACGGGGGCTTTCGCCATGATGTTTACTGACCACTCCACCATGAAAGTTTGCCCTGCTGTAGCAACAGACTTTGTGTCGGCACGCAATCGGCCGGTAATGCCGTACCTCCCGGTTCCTAATTGATCGACCGATATCGTCAGTGGTTCATGGAACGCTTTGGATTAGTCGGTCTGCCAAATGCAGGCAAAAGCTCGCTGTACAACGCTCTCACGGGTGGTGGTGCTCTTGCTGCCCCTTATGCGTTCGCAACCAAAGACCCCAACATCGGCGTTGCAAAGGTGCCTGACGAGCGACTTGATCGGCTAGCGGTCATGTCACAAACTAAGAACACCATTCACGCGTCGGTTGAGGTGGTCGACATCGGCGGTCTCGTCGAGGGCGCAAGCAAAGGCGAGGGGCTCGGAAACAAGTTCCTCGCAAACATTCGAGAAGTTGATGCGATCGTGTTCGTCCTTCGTGCATTTGAAGATGACGATGTCCCCGGCCCATCTGACCCTCTCGAGCACCTTCGGGTCGTCGAACTCGAACTCGCACTTGCCGATCTCGAAACCGTCGAGAAACGACTCGCAGATGTTGAGCGTCGCTCAAAACTCGATAAGGGGCTCGGCGATGAGCTCGAGGCACTGAGAGCTGCAAACGATGCTCTCTCAGATGGTCGGCCTCTGTACCGAGCCGGGCTTTCAGCATCAATCCGTGAAACGCTCGAACCATATTTCTTGCTCACGAACCGTCGGGTGCTTGCTGTCGTCAACGTGGGCGAAGACGAACTCGACAACATCCCAGCTGCTGAACAGCGGGTTGCCGAGGCGTTCAACGATGCAGGCGACAACGTTGAAGTCATCGGGATGTGTGTCCAACTTGAAGCCGAAGCAGCTGCGATCTCAGACCCGGTCGAACGAGCAGAAATGCTTGAAGGGCTCGGACTCGGCGAAGGGGCGCTATTCCGCATGGTGCGTTCGGCCTATCACCTGCTCGGATTACGAACGTTCTTCACGACAGGTGAGAAAGAGTCGCGTGCTTGGACATTCCGCGATGGTTCAACTGCTCCAGTCTGCGCCGGTCGCATCCACACCGATTTCCAGCGAGGGTTCATCCGCGCTGAAGTCATCGGTTGGGAGCAGTTGCTCGAACTCGGGTCGTGGAACGCAGCGAAAGATGTCGGCAAGCTTCGCCTTGAAGGCAAGGACTACGTCGCAAGTGATGGCGACGTGATGGAATTTCGATTCAACGTCTGAGTTGACAACTTCCATTCGACAATTTCCAGGTCATGTCCTGCCACACTGGAGACGTGGGATGGATCGTCAGTGGTGCACGCGTGCTTGCCTCAGCGGAACTCGCTACTGACTCGCAATCACGTCGCAAGGGATTACTCGGCCGCACCTCGTTTTCTGGTGCACTCGTCATCAAACCGTGCAATTGGGTTCATACATTCGGAATGAAATTTGCGATCGACGTTGCCTTCGTCGACAGAAATGGCAACGTCATGAAGACTCAGCGGATGAAACGAAATCGACTCGGTATGCCCGTCTTCGGAACAGCATTTGTCGTCGAAGCAGAGTCGGGAGCATTTGCCCGTTGGGGCCTCCATGTTGGCGATGAACTCGAATTTCGAGGAGAGCAATCAACCGTCTCGGAGCCAACATGACCGGAACGCTCTGGCTCGTCGCCACTCCGATTGGCAATCTCGGCGACATCTCTCCGCGGGCACAAGAGACCCTTCAGCGGTCCGCACTCGTCTGCTGTGAAGACACCCGCCGAACCGGACGACTACTGCAACACCTCGGTATCGCTGCGCAGGCACTCGCGGTCTGCAACGATCACACCGAGCATCGATTGAGCCAACGGGTCGTCGATGAACTTGCTGCTGGAAATGACGTCGCTGTGGTCTCAGATGCGGGAACTCCAGGTATTTCCGACCCAGGCGAACGACTCGTTCGAGCCGCAATCGATGCCGGTGCCGTGGTGAGTGCCATCCCAGGCGCATGCGCAGCAATCAGCGCTCTCATCACAAGTGGGCTTCCGACCGAACGGTTCGTCATGGAAGGGTTCCTTCCCCGCAAAGGCCAGGAACGAACTGACCGACTCACCGACATCGCAGCAGAACACCGCACGATTGTTCTCTACGAGGCACCACACCGCATCGCGAGAACTCTCGCAGATCTCACGGAGGTCTGCGGTGGAGATCGCCAGATCAGCATCAGCCGCGAACTCACCAAAATGCACGAAGAAACGGTCCGATCCACACTTTCCGATCTCAACATCGGTGAACCACGTGGCGAGTACGTCATCGTGATCGCTGGACGTACACGCGAGGTAGAACCACTCACTGAAGATTCGATCAGAGATGCGCTCGATGCAGCCTTACAGGTCGGTCTGAGTCGACGAGATGCCGCCGCTGAAGTCTCTCGTCGGCTCGGTATTCCGCGGCGCCAGGCATACGATCTCGTGATACAGACAGCGCCTTCGAATGAGTCAGACACGCAATGAGTGAATATCTCCACCTCGCATCACCGGGCCCGAGTGCCGCGTTCTTTGACCTTGACCGCACTCTGATTAGTGGTTCGTCTGCGTTCACTCTCGCCCTCGCTGGTCGGGCAGCACATCTCATGCCGACCACCGAACTCGTTCGAGACGCGGTAACCGCAGCGCTCTTCAAACTTCGTGGCGATAACGGTAATGACATCGCTGACGAGGCCCGAGATCGGATTCTCGGATTCATCCGAGGCCAACGACAGGACGACCTTCAGTCGCTCAACGAAAGGGTTATTCCGACGCTTCTCGGCAAAATTCGACCCGAAGCACGCCGGCTTCTTGACCTCCACCGTCAGGCAGGGCGCGGCACGTTTATTGTCTCGGCAGCGCCCACCGAAATCGTTGAGCCGCTCGCGCTCTCGCTCGGCATGACCGGAGGAATCGGAACCCGAGGGCGAGTACTTGATGGCGTATACACAGGCGAACTCGAGGGACCGTTCTGCTACGGCCAAGGCAAAGTCGAAGCGATCAGTGAACTCGCAAGATGGGACAACCTCGATCTCTCACAGTGCTACGCCTACAGCGATTCATCGAGCGACTTGCCCATGCTGTCAGCGGTCGGCCACCCGGTTGTCGTGAATCCAGACTCGAGGCTCGAACGTCACGCCCGCCAACACGGCTGGCCGGTTGTTCACTTCCGTCAGCAGACCCGGACGGTCGCTCGCCGGGGACTGATGATCACGTCAGCGGTTGGACTTGCCGCCGGGGCCTTTGCTGTTGGTGCTGCTGCGGGCGCTCGCCGAGCAGGTCAGCTCGGCCGTGGTGTGAGCGCCAACTGACGGGACTGCGCGACGAGGTGTCCGGCAGAATCCCACACCTCGCCGTCTTCCTCGAGGACTCCGCCAGAGACAAATCGGGTTCTGAAGACAACTGCCAGCGGTCCAGGAACCGGCAATCCCCGCAGATGAACTGTGAGTTCGACAGTGGGCACCCAACTCACTGGAAGACCGCTGTTGAACACTGCTGGAGGAAATGAGTCCGATGCAAGAATCAGGCCGTATTCATCAATTTTCTGACCATCAGCGAAGTCGAACCATCCAGAGACCTCAGCTACCCCCCTGGGCTTGCCTGACCTGAACCCGACCGAGCCCGGAGCAAGCCGGACTGAGAGTCGTTGCTGAAGTTCCGGCACTGGCTGAGCGTCTGGATCGTCGCCATTTACATCAACAGGGCAATCGTCGTACGCAGGAATCGAAGGCGGAGCACCATCGAGTCGCTCCACTGCGTCGGTGTCGTGGTGGCCGAAGGTTCCGAGCACGCGAATCACCTCTCGGCCGGTCTCAACATTGATTACCGCACCGGTCATTGTCGCGAAACGGCGACCCGCTCGAACCTCTGTCACCTCAACAATGTGCGGTCCGACTGCTCCAGGTGAGAGATAGTGCGCTGTCACCGTCATTGGTGGCCGGCCAGCAGCATCGGCCATTGCCCGTGCCGCCATCGCCATGAGGTAGCCGCCATTCGTATTACCAAGGATGTCCCAACCCTCGTACACCATCCCGTCATAGACGATGCCCCCGGATTCGCTTTGGGAGATGCTTCTTTGCACTGAGGTTGCTTCAGCGAAGTTGTGCGACATGGTGGTCGAACCTACCGTCACGAGCGCATCAGGGCGCATGCCGAGCCTCAACATGGCCACACCGGTAGCGTCTCTGGTGTGAGCGGTTTTTACGTCACCACCCCGATCTATTACGTCAATGCCGAACCGCACCTCGGTCATGCGTATACGACCATTGTCGGCGATGCCCTCAGCCGTTGGCACCGACTTCTCGGCGACGATGTCATGTACCTCACCGGCACCGACGAACACGGTCTCAAAATCCGCCAGGCTGCAGATGCCGCAGGCCAAACCCCACAAGAATTCTGCGACACCATCGCACCGAAGTTCGCAGATGCGTGGAGCCGTCTCAATATCTCGAATGACGACTTCATCCGCACGACTGAACCTCGCCATTACGCCGCAGTAAAAGAACTCCTGCAACGCTGTTACGACGCTGGCGATATTGAACTCGATACCTATTCAGGTAAGTACTGCGTGGCGTGCGAGGAGTACTTCACCGATGACGAACTCATTGACGACGAACTCTGCCCGATCCATAAGCGCCCGGTTGACCATTTCGAAGAGGAGAACTACTTCTTCCGCCTCAGTCGATTCCAAGATCGTTTGTTGAAGTGGTACAACGACCATCCGGGAGCAATCGTCCCTGAATTCCGAGGCAATGAAGCCCTCGGTCTCATTCGCGGTGGCCTGCGCGACTTCTCAGTGAGCCGAACGAGCCTCGATTGGGGTATCCCACTTCCATGGGATGAGCGCCACGTGGCGTACGTCTGGTTCGACGCTCTCACTAACTACCTCTCCGCAACCGGTTTTGGCGACCCATCGGTTGACTACACCAGTCGCTGGCCAGTCGATTACCACCTCATCGGCAAAGACATCATCCGGCACCACTGCGTCTACTGGCCGGCGATGTTGATGAGCGCCGGGGTTGATCTACCGAAGGGATGGGCAGTTGGTGGATGGCTGCTCGTCGACGGCGAAAAGATGGCAAAGAGCACAGGAAATGTGGTCAACCCGCTCGATCTCATTGATGTCGTCGGCGTTGACGGTTTCCGTTACTACGTGCTTGCAGAAACCGCATACGGCTCTGACGGGGATTTTTCGTTCGACGGCCTTGTCAGCCGATACAACTCAGATCTCGCAAACAACCTCGGAAACCTCGCAGCGCGCGTCGCAACCGTGGTTGGCAAGAAGTGCGATGGGGTCGGTCCTGCACCACGGTCGGATTCACCGCTCGCTGAAGCAGCTGCTGCTGCAGTCGCCGGCGCTACCGCTGGATGGGATGCGGTGGCGCCATCGCGAGCCCTCGATGCCACATGGAGCCTCATCAGGGCGACGAATGCATATCTCGAGAACAACGAACCATGGAAATCCGACCCGGGTCCTGAAGTTGATGCAGTGATGGGTGATGCACTGGAAGCCCTTCGTATCACCACCATCCTTGCAAGCCCGGCCGTGCCCCAGACGAGTGAACTCATCTGGCAACGACTCGGACTCAGCGGCTCGGTGACCGACCAACGCATCCCACACGATGTCGAGTGGGGCGGATACGCGGGTGGGACGCCAATCGAGAAGGGCACACCGCTGTTCCCCCGCATTGCGAGCTGAAATGACTGAGCGAACCCAACCTCGCTGGATCGATTCTCACTGTCACATTTATGACGACCGAACACCAGGTGGAGCAGCCGCTGCCCTCGAAGCAGCTCGTGAGGCTGGGGTCGAGAAATTTGTCGTCGTCGGATGCGATCGCAACAGCAGCCTTTCTGCAATCGCCGCCGCTCAATCATTTAACGACGTCGTCGCCACAGTCGGACTTCACCCACATGATGCAAGTCACGGGGTTACATCAATCACCGACTTACTTGATGAGCCGGGTGTAGTTGCGATCGGTGAAGCTGGTCTCGACTACCACTACGACAATTCACCACGTGACATCCAGCGGACTGCATTTGAAGAACAAGTTGCAATTGCCAATCATCGCAACCTGCCACTCGTCATTCATACGCGAGATGCATGGGATGACACGTTCGACATCCTTGACTCGGTCGGCGTTCCTGCCAAGACCGTCTTCCACTGTTTCACCGGTGGACCCGCCGAGTTAGAACGGTGCCTCGAACGAGACACTTACGTGAGTTTTTCGGGAATCGTCACATTCCCATCAGCGGTTGACCTTCAAGCAGCAGCACTCGCATGCCCACTCGACCGGATGCTTGTAGAAACTGACAGCCCCTACCTGGCGCCAGTTCCATTCCGAGGAAAACCAAACCAGCCGGCGCATGTCGCGACAGTTGGCACCGCCATTGCCGATCTGAGAAACGAACCAGTGGTAACTGTCGCAACAGCAACCTCATCGAACACTTGCCACGTCTTTGGCCTCACATGATCGATACACAAGGGGCCCAAGGTCGTCGTATCGCAGTTGCCGCCGCAATCACTGTGATCGCAGTTCCCCTTGCGCTGTTGTTCAGTGGCGATGACGAGCAGACCACAGGCACCGCTCAGACCATCATCACCGAGCAGGCACCCACAACCACCCGAGCGACCGAAGACCCCTTGGGCGACCCGGGACTTGCCCAATTTGATCGAACAGTGACAACACCGCCGACGGGTGGCGCGGTCATCGCAGTTCCCGACTCGAACAGTGCATTTCGTGGAACGGCATCATTCGACTATGGGATTGAAGCCAACGACCTGTGTTTCGCCCGGGGAGCACCACTCGGGCTGTTCGTCACCATCGTCAATCTCGACAACAGCCGTTCGACAACATGTATTGCTGCGTTTGCGCTCGATGAGAACGCCGCAGACGTGGTGATGCATCCCGACCGCTTTGCAGCGATCGGAGATCCAACCGATGCACCGATCACCGTAGAGTACCGCTGGTGACACACAACAGTTCCCAGATCAAGGCACTGCTGCACGAGCACAACCTTCATTTGCGGCGAGACCTCGGCCAGAACTTCATGGTTGACGCGAACACCGTTCGTAAAATCGCAGCCCTTGCCGAAATCGATGCTCAGGACAATGTCATTGAGATTGGTCCGGGACTCGGTTCTCTTACTCTCGCACTCAATGAATACGGACCGAAGATCATTGCTGTCGAATACGACAGCGGCATGGCTGCTGCATTGCGAACGATTGTCGCCGAACACAACAACATCACGGTGATCGAGGCCGACGCAATGCGCGTCGATTGGAGCGACTTAGTCGGCGACTCAACGTGGGTGCTCGTTGCAAACTTGCCGTACAACATCGCTACCCCACTTGTCTGCGACCTCCTAGATGAAGTGCCGAACATTGAACGAATGCTCATCCTCGTGCAAGATGAAGCAGCCGATCGCTTCGTTGCTCTACCTGGCTCTAAGCAATACGGCGCCGTCAGCATCAAGGTCGCACATTATGCCGAAGCGAGGAAAGTTGCCCACGTTCCTCGCACCGTCTTCATTCCTCAGCCAAATGTTGAGTCAGCACTTGTCGACATTCGACGTCGACAAGTGGTTGAAGATATTTCGACAGAGGCGATGTTTTCGCTCGTCAAAACAGCATTTGGTCAGCGCCGCAAGATGCTTCGACGATCATTAAGTTCAGTGGTGTCCAGCGAACAATTTGACGAAGCAGGAATAGCACCTGATCGCCGGCCCGAAACCGTGGCACTTGAGGAGTGGTACAACCTGACGAAAGTGGTCTCGTCATGACCGACCGCATCATCGCTCCAGCGAAGCTCACGGTCACTCTGCGCGTCACCGGTGTCAGGCCAGACGGTTACCACCTCATCGATGCCGAAATGGTGACGCTCGATCTTCATGACATTCTGACGATCGCTGATGCCGAACACTCGTCGATCACCGTCGGTGGGCAATTCGCAGGAGGGGTACCAACCGACGCAAGCAATTTGTGCATCACAGCAACCGAGTTCGCACAGCGGCCTGCTCGGATTCATCTCGAGAAGAACATCCCTCACGGTGGAGGGCTGGGCGGTGGGTCGGCCGATGCCGCAGCTGTCCTCAGGTGGGCGGGAGTCTCTGATGCAGCCTCGACTGCCGGCCTTGGCGCTGACATCCCGTTCTGTCTTCACGGCGGGAGAGCACGCGTGCAAGGCATTGGCGAGATCCTCGACGAACTACCTCACGTCGACCGGACGTTCACCCTGATTGTCCCTCCACTCCATGTCAGCACGCCAGCGGTGTACCAAGCTTGGGACGAATTGGGTGGGCCTCAAAGCGACGGGCCAAACGATCTGGAGCCTGCGGCAATTGCAGTTGAACCACAACTTGCCCGGTGGAGGGATGCAATCACTGACTGCATTGGAACGAAGCCAACTTTGGCAGGAAGTGGAGCCACATGGTTCGTTGAGGGCGAGCGCGACGACGCCCTCGTCGATCTCATCGGCGAGGGCGCTGTTGTGCGTGTAGCACGCACCTTAAAAGGTATGTAAAACGCGGCGCTATTTACGACGCTGGTGCCGAGTACGGCGCAACATCTTCTTGTGCTTCTTCTTACGCATGCGCTTGCGGCGCTTCTTGACGAGCGAACCCATAGGGCTCCAGACGCTACCGCCGTAAACCCATGTTCACGCTCTTTCCGGCGAGTTGATTTTTGATCTGAAGTTTTACGAGATCTTCCGTCCGTCGCAGAGACCAGCGAATCAGGCGGTACCGTATGAGTAGCAATCCGGGATCGTCTAATTGGCAGGACAGCGGTTTTTGGTGCCGTTTGTAGGGGTTCGAGTCCTCTTCCCGGAACCATGACTCTTCGCGCTGTCGTTCTTGCCGCTGGCGCTGGAACACGCATGAAATCAGATTTACCCAAACCTCTTCACGAGGTGTGTGGTAAGTCGATGGTTCTTCATGTGGTCGATGCGCTCAAGACGGTTGAACCGACAGAGATCGCTGTGGTGGTTGGCTTCGGAGGTGAACAAGTCGCTGATGTTGTGTCACGGAACGCACCGTCGTGGGCCAACGTGAAATTCGCAACACAACATGAGCAACACGGCACCGGCCATGCGACTGCAATCGGACTCACCGCTCTTCAAGCACCTTCAGTTGGTGACGCTGTGATCGTCCTTCCGGGTGACACTCCATTGCTCACGGCTGACACCATTGAGCGACTCGTTGCAGACCATCGCAACAATGCGCAACTCGCAACGCTTCTCACGAGCGAGCTCGATGATCCGACCGGCTACGGGCGAATCGTTCGAGCAGCAGACGGTTCCGTCGAGCGCATTGTTGAACAGCGTGACGCGTCGCCCGAGGAACTCCTCATCAAAGAGTGGAATGCTGGCGTGTACGTGTTCGAGCACGCGCTGTTGACCCCCGCGCTCAACCAGCTCGGCACAAATAACTCTCAGCACGAGTACTACCTCACCGATGTCATCGTGGAGCTCGCCACGTCAGGAAGCGTCGGCGCCGTGAGTACACATCCCGAGGAAACTCTCGGAGTGAACGACCGCGAACAACTCGCTGCGGTCGAACAATTGATGATCGCTCGCATGAGTTGAGTGAGCAACATCGCCGCATTGGTCAAAATGCGACCCTCGCGACCGGCGGCCTAGGGGAAGTGTGGATTCGCGTTCTAGTATGAGTTTGGCGTCGAACTTCGGCGCGGAGGGGAGCAAGGTGGAGTCACTCGAGAAGGTAACGACAAAGAAGCTGGCGCTGTATTCCGGGCGCACGCATCCAGACCTTGCGAGCGAGGTAGCTCAACACCTCGGACTCTCTTTGGGAGATGCCAACATCACCCAATTCTCAAATGGTGAAATTCGACCACGATTCGCGGAAAGTGTCCGAGGAACCGACGTCTTCATCATGCAGAGCCATTACGGAATTGCCGGAAGCTCTGTCAACGATTCGATCATGGAGCAACTCGCAATGATCGACGCAGCCGCTCGTGCCTCAGCCAAGCGAATCACCGCAGTTTGTCCGTTCTACGGTTACGCCCGCCAAGATAGGAAAGCCGAGGGCCGTGAGCCGGTGACAGCTCGACTCGTTGCCGACATGTTCAAACTCGCTGGGGCCAATCGCCTCATCTCAATTGACCTCCACTCGGGCCAGATTCAGGGTTTCTTCGACGGTCCGGTCGACCACCTGACTGCAGCACCTGTGCTCGAGTCGTATATCCGCCAGCAGGCACCCGACTCCCCTGTCATCGTGTCTCCCGACTCAGGCCGAATCAAGGTTGCGGAACGCATGGCGCAACACCTGCACGACTGTGAAGCCGACATTGCCTTCATCTACAAGCGTCGGCCAAAGGGCCAAGCCAACGTTGTCGAAGCCAAAGAAGTCATCGGTGATGTGAAGGGTCGACTCTGCATTCTGACCGACGACATGATCGACACCGGTGGGACAATCGTGTCCGCTGCAGAAATTCTCCTAGATCGCGGCGCAACCGAGGTCTGGGCAATGGCTACTCACGGTGTGCTGTCGGGTCCAGCGGTAGAACGACTCGGATCGTCACCCCTTGAGCGCCTCGTGTTGACAAATACGCTCCCTCTGCCAGAGGACAAGCGACTTCCGCAGGTAGAAGTGCTCTCCATCGCTCCTCTCATCGCCCAAGCCCTCTCAGCAGTGTTCGATGACACAAGCGTGAGCGAAATCTTTAGCGGCGAGAACTACGCCTGATCGGCCATTTTGGCCAGTATTCGGTCGCAAAACTTGCGGATGTGACTCGCTAACGATCTGAGCGAACATCATTGTCATACTCGGTATGTGAATGACGTGAGAGAACCCGCTGCCACAGGTGTGGCCTCGGTAAGTCGCCGATAACCTCAGATGACGCTGTGGCGGTAATCCTGTCGCCACACCAGTTCAACCTGAGGTCTAGGTAACTCGAGGCTCACCATGTCAGATTCTGTTCTCATCGCCGAAGCCGGTCGCACGACCGGAAGTGCCGAATCCCGCCGCATTCGCCGCGAGGATCGCATCCCAGCTGTCGTCTACGGACAGGGCATGGAGCCCATCAGCATCTCAATCAACCGTCGCGATCTCCGTGTTGCTCTCTCTGGCGCAGCCGGAATGAACACCATCCTTGACCTCACCGTCGATGGCAAGGTGTATCCGTCAATTGTGAAGGAGATGCAGCGCCATCCAGTTCGTCGAACTGTTGCTCATGTTGACTTCATCCAGATCGACCTCAGCCAAGAAATCACCGTTGGTGTGCCAGTTCGGTTGGAGGGCGAAGCCAAGCAGGTCGCAATGAACAATGGCCTCGTCGATCAGCAAATGATGGAGATCCAGGTTCGTACGACACCTCGCAATATTCCAGATGAACTCGTCATCGACATCACCGACATGACAGTTGACACCGTGATCACAGTTGCAGACGTCGCTCTCCCAAGTGGCGTTGTTGCAGTGAGCGCCGAAGATCAGACCGTCGTAACCGTCGTAACGCTCCGTGTCGCCGCCGACGAGCCCGCAGCCGAAACGGGCGAGGGCGAAGAAGGTGCCGCAGAGGCATCGGATGAGTCCGCGGACGCCGGCTCTGACGACTCCAGCGAATCAGACGCCGACTGATCGACATCGTGGGCCTGTTCTCAGGTCGCCGATCCGGTGACACTCCGCCAGAGTGGATTGTTCTCGGTCTCGGAAATCCAGGCGATCGTTACGCAAACACGCGCCATAACGTCGGGGACGATGCGGTTCGTCTAGTCGGAGAACGAGTCAACGCCACATTTAAAGCAGGCAAAAACGACGCGTTCGTTTCGGAATCACGCATTGCCGATCTCAGATGCGTGCTCGCAATTCCTGTGACCTTCATGAACGAGTCGGGTCGTGCAGCCGCATCCCTCGTAAAACGGTTTGGCCTCACCGACTCGAGCAGGCTGATCGTTGTTCACGATGAACTCGATCTTGAGCCAGGTGATACTCGGCTCAAGATGGGTGGAGGGCTTGCCGGACACAACGGCTTGAAAAGCATCGCCCAACATCTCGGCACCAAAGACTTCTTACGCGTACGTATTGGCGTTGGGCGACCCCCCTCTGCCGACCGCGGAGCAGATTGGGTGCTCTCAAAGGTTCCTCAGCGAAGCAGGGCTGAACTCGACATCGGCGTTGTCAGCGCAGCTGACGCGATTGAACTCGTCGTGTCAGACGGTGTCGAGAATGCAATGCAGTCAGTGAATCGTCGGTGACTGTCTCAACACGTCAGGCCTCATTGCATGACCTTCCGCCTCTGCTCCGGGACGAACGGGCACTCACCGAGGCGCTGGGCTCTACGTCGGCTCGGCTCGCGATCACCGAAGTCGCCCGTCCAATCAGCATCGCCGCGCTCTCACATCTCTCCGAACGATCGCCGCTGATTGTTGCGTGCCCAACCGGAACTGATGCTGCTCGACTACATGACGACATCATCCAGTTTCTCGGTCGGGAGAATTGTTTACTTTTCCCTGCCTGGGAAACCCTTCCGTTCGAGCGGGTGAGCCCTGCGGTCGAAACCATGGGCAGAAGAACGGAGGTCCTCTGGCGGTTGACCTCTGCTGACAATCGACCAAAGGTCATCATTGCTGGAATTCGTGCGCTTCTTCAGCGGCTTGGCCCAGGCGCCAGAGATATTGAACCAATCCGTGTAGCCGCAGGCGGTCAAGTCGATGCCGACGAGCTCACCCGCCAGCTCATCGAAGCCGGATACCGCCGAGAGGAACTCGTCGAGCACCGTGGAGAATTCGCCCGGCGCGGCGCAATTATCGACATTTACCCATCGACAGCAGATGCACCGATCAGAATCGATCTGTGGGGCGACGATGTCGACCGCCTGACGCAGTTCTCAGTAAATGACCAGCGGTCGACCACCGACCTTGCTGAGGTCTATGTCTTTCCCGCTCGCGAAGTCACCCCAGATGACGCAGTCAGACAACGTGCTGCAGGCCTCGTCGCAACAGAGCCATGGGGGCGCGAACATTGGGAGCGTCTCGCCGAGGGCGCCCACTTCGACGGCATGGAGTCATGGCTGCCGTGGCTCACAGACGACGATCTACTTCTTACCGACCTCGCCGATGACCGAGCAAAAGTCGTTCTTATCGAGCCACGCCGGATGCGCGACCGAGCACAGGATCTTCTCGCAGAAGAGGCAGATCTTGCAGCCGCGTTGGCCGGAACATGGGCCCGGGATCCAGAATTGCAGTTCCCACATCTGCATGCAGACCCTGAACGACTGCTGGTCTCAACAGGCTCATTCTGGACGATTGACTCCACGCCGGACGGTCCAGATACACCGTTCGTCGAGAGCACCGGATGGGGACCAATCGTTGGCGATGGCGCGGGCCATGTGGCTCGTATTCGAGAACTGCTCAGCGCCGGTGAGCGGGTAATCATTGCTGCCGACGGATCAGGCTCTGCTGAGCGACTGCGCTCACTCATGCTTGACCACGAGCTTGAGTTTGTTATTGCTGACGAGGACACCGATCTCACTCGCCCTGGTGCGTACATCACGGTTGCCCCATTGCATCGGGGGTTTCACCTCCCGAAAGCACGTCTCAGCGTGCTCGCTGAAGCCGATCTCACGGGACGTCGACGGTCACATCGCCGTGCTCGTCCTCGCCAAGGCACCGCTGGGTTCGATGATCTAAAGCCCGGTAGCTACGTGGTGCACGTGCACCATGGGGTCGGGCGCTACGAAGGAATGGTGACGCGGGCAATCGGCGGGGCAGAACGCGATTACCTACTCGTCGCCTACCGCGGCGAGGATCGCCTCTACATTCCTTCTGACCAAATCCATGTGCTTCGCCCCTACTCTGGCGGTGAAGCTCCGTCGCTGCACCGTCTCGGTGGGAGTGATTTCGCCTCAGCGAAATCCCGTGTTCGTTCAGCAGTGCAAGAAATCGCGCAAGAGCTTGTCGTCCTCTACCAACAGCGCATCAACACGCCTGGCCACGCATTCGCTCCTGACACGCCATGGCAGTCAGAGATGGAGGATGCATTTGGATTTGTCGAAACTCCAGATCAGCGCACCGCAATCATTGACGTGAAAGCTGATATGGAACGTGATATTCCGATGGATCGTCTCATCTGCGGTGATGTTGGGTTCGGCAAAACCGAGGTTGCGATTCGCGCCGCATTCAAAGCAATCCAGGGTGGGAAACAAGTAGCCGTCCTCGCTCCCACGACCTTGCTTGCGACCCAACATGGCGCAACCTTCAGTGACCGATTCGCTGGCTTCCCCGTCCGGGTCGAAGTTCTCTCACGCTTCCTCACCGACAAGCAGGCCGCATCAGTTATTGAGGGTCTTGCCTCGGGTGACATCGACTGTGTGATCGGCACCCATCGACTGCTCTCGGCACAGGTCGCGTTCAAAGACCTCGGCCTGCTCGTCATCGATGAGGAGCAGCGCTTCGGAGTTCAGCACAAGGAACTCATTAAGTCTCTCGCAACCGATGTTGACGTCTTGACGATGAGTGCGACCCCGATTCCTCGCACCCTTGAAATGTCGCTCGTCGGCATTCGCGATCTTTCGCTTCTCCAAACCCCACCAGCCGATCGTCAGCCAATTCTCACGCACGTCGGTGAATACGACGAACGTGTTGCAGTCGAAGCCATACGCCGAGAACTCCTTCGAGAAGGCCAGGTGTTCTGGGTTCACAACCGCGTGAAGTCGATTGAGCAATCGGCAGCGCGCCTTCGGGAACTCGTGCCAGAGGCCCGGATTGCAATTGCCCACGGGCGAATGGATGAGGCCAGTCTCGAACAGGTTGTCGTCGACTTCTGGGAAGGCAGATACGACGTCCTTGTGTGTACAACCATCATCGAATCTGGAATCGACATGCCGACGGTTAACACACTTGTCGTCGAGCGTTCCGATCTGCTCGGCCTCGGGCAGCTCCATCAATTACGGGGAAGGGTCGGCCGAAGCGGACAACGTGCGTATGCATATCTATTCCACCCTCAAGACCGCACGCTCTCAGAAGAGGCCTACGAGCGCCTGAGAACAATCGGTGAATCAACAGAACTCGGATCTGGCTTCCGGATCGCAATGCGCGACCTCGAGATACGAGGGGCAGGAAACTTGCTCGGCGCCGCACAATCAGGACATATCGCAGCCGTCGGCTACGACCTCTACTGCCAGATGGTGACCGAAGCTGTTGCAGAGATGAAGGGCGAGGCCCCTGAACCAGTGGTCGAACTCAACTTGGATGTTCCCGCCGATGCGTTCCTTCCATCTGAGTACATCAGCCGAGAAGACCTTCGTCTTGAGGCGTACCGACGGATTGCAGCGGCATCAACATTCTCCGAGGTCGACGACATCGCATCAGAGTGGACCGATCGCTACGGTGCGATTCCTGATCCTGCAGCCGCATTGCTCATCGTTGCACGCCTTCGTATTGAATGCATGCGTCTCGGCATCACCGATCTCAGCGTAACGGGGAGCCAATCAGCAGGCCGAACAGCCAAACTTTCTCCCCTTGATCTCAAGGCAAGCGAATCAATGCGCTTGCGACGACTTAGCCGCCAAGCGATGCATAAGGAGTCACAGCGACAACTCGTCGTCCCGGTACCCCGTGGCTCGATGCCATCAGAGTTCCTTCTTGGCTTTTTGGGTGAACTCATACCTGACGTCGCAGCCTCAGAGGCAGCTTCGAACTAGTAACGGCCTAACCGTGTCCGAGATACAGGTTTCGGATGCCAAGACCCATGATGAACAAGCTGCCGAGACCGTAGAGCATGTATTGCCGATCTCTGATGAACGGGCTCGATCGATAGCTGTAGAGAATCCCGACTGCAACAATCGCCGAAAATCCGTAGAGGGCATGCATGTCATCGAGCACAATCCCGGGCTGACTTGCCAGACTCGCTCCGACGATCGCCTGGACGAAGACGGCTAATTGAGCCGGAATGACGGACCACCACATCCACGTTGTTCGAACCGATGGCCTCCGCTGGGAAGCAACAAACCAGAGACCAAGAAGCCCATTCGAGATGATGACCACCCAAGCGCACGTCTGGTGAATATCTCTCAACATTTCCGAATCACCCTAGGCATCCGGAACCAGAAGAAATCACTAACACGACATCATCATCGGCGGTTCCCGACAGAAGCCCCGAGATCGGGAACGGTTCACGTTCATAGAAGAACGATGGCGGAATATCAAGCGCCTCGTCGCCCTCATCGAGCTGCGCGTCAATGCGCTCGAGTAACGAACTAACGAAGTCTGTAACGGTCACTCCATCGCTCGTCCGCAACCCCCTCGGTTCTTCACCAAACTTGTCGACAACTCCGTATGTGTACGACATGAAATGCGCTCGACCAGATGCAATTGCC
>JALRDI010000163.1 GCA_023257035.1 Ilumatobacteraceae bacterium
CGCCGCCCCATAGCCCTGCTCTAATTCAAAGACCTCGATTGCTGATGTCGCAGCGACCGCCGGCGAGGTAGCAGGGTGAGCGTTGTTAATCACCACAATGACGTGGTCGACTATGTCGAGGGCCTCAAACCGGTTGATGCATTCCGCGATCGAGAGATGCTCGTTGCAGGTCGGCAAGACCACTGCGATTGATTGGTTATTCCACATTTCCGAGCCTCCTCCCTCAAATAGTCGCGTTCAGACAGTACGTCGCCCAAACTGCTTCCTTCGTACGCACCTCCTACCGGGCTAAGTTGCCTCTATGGCAATTCTCGTCACCGGAGGCGCTGGATATATCGGCTCTCACACCGTCCGTCTTCTTCGAAATCTCGGACGTGACGTTGTCGTGCTTGATTCGCTGGAACGGGCAGACGGTCGTGCACTGCTCGGAGCAGAACTCGTCGTCGGTTCGATCGCCGATGAGGCACTCGTCACGAAAACCTGTCGTGAGCACGATGTAACGGCCATCGTCCATTTCGCCGCGTATAAAAGCGTTGGCGAATCAATGTCATCTCCGGGCATGTACTGGCAGAACAATGTTGCAGGAACCGTTCACCTTGCAGAGGGAGCACTCGCCGCAGGAGTGCACCAAATGGTCTTCTCCTCGTCTGCGTCAGTGTACGGAAACCCGAAGGTGACACCGATTACCGAAGACGCCGAAATTCGACCAGAGAACGTATACGCCGAGTCGAAAGCCTCAATGGAGCGAGTGCTCTCATGGTACGGAGCGACCCATGGTTTGCGGTCGGTCAGCCTGCGCTACTTCAATGCGGCGGGTGCAAGCCTCGATGGAGTGATCGGCGAGGACTGGTCGGTTACCACCAACCTCATTCCACTAGTCATGAAGGCTGTCCTTGGCGTGTCCGGCCCGGTCCAGGTGTTCGGAAATGACTATCCGACAGCTGATGGAACTGGCATCCGTGACTACATCCATGTCGAAGACCTCGCTCGAGCGCATGTCGCTGCGCTCGACTACCTCGATGGTGGCGGAACGAGCACTGCGGTCAACCTCGGCACAGGTATCGGTTCCTCGGTGCTTGAAATTCTTCGCCGCACAGCACAAGAAGCCGGTCGCGAAGTTCCCCACGACATCGTTGCCCGCCGGGTTGGTGACCCTGCAACGGTGTACGCGAATCCCTCAACAGCGCAGGCACTTCTCGACTGGACTTCCGAACTCACGCTAGATGACATCATTCGCACTGCCTACGCCTGGCACGCCTCGCAGATTCAGAACTAGTCGCTGTCTACTTCGTCATCAGTGCCCGGCGACGCAGAATTGACGCTTCGATCGCTCTGATCGCACCGACCACTCCATCAATCTGAGAATACGAAAGTATGAGCACGGTGAGGCCAAACACAAAGTCAGCCCCTCCCCCAAGCCCGACCCATTCACCGATGAACGGAAAGAGCCACAGGCTGAGCACACCCCAGAGCGCTCCGACTGCTGAGGAGAGCCCACCAATCACCGCTGCAGCGTAGAGCCGAAGCGCCATAAAGACGTTGAAATCATTTGCCTGCACGAAGGGGAACAAAACAACGCCGAGCGCTCCCGAAACTCCTGAAAGAGCCGCAGAGAGCCCTAAGGCAGCCGACCTCGTTCGGGCGATCGGAACGCCGAACGTGGCTGCCGCCAACGAGTTATCCCGTTGCGCCTTTGTCGCTCTTCCCCACCGACTCTGCAAGAAGTTTGCTGCGATCACCATGCTCAGCACGATGACAAACATTGTGATGAAGTACCGGTAGACAAGATCCTCAACAGGAAGCCATGAGGGAGGAGAAAGTTCTCGCTCAAGTGTCCTTCCGCTCGGGCCACCTGTGATTGACCGACACCACCGAGCAAATGGCGGGAACGCGATTGCGTAGCCAAATGAAACAAGGGCGAACTGAGAATCACGCACTCGCAGCGACGGAAAGCCAAGCACGACACCAACACCACCAGTGAAGAGCGCAGCGAGTGGCAGTGATATGAGAATTGGCAACCCGAAGTCATCGCTAAACGTCACGAGAGCAAACGCCCCTACTCCGACGAACACTGACTGTCCGAGGCTGACAATTCCACCTGCGCCAAGCGCCACGTTGACGCCAAGAACAGCGAGCACCAACGCTAGAAAACGCGCAAAATTTCGAAGATCATTTTGCGAGAGAACTAATGGCAGGAGAAAAATTGTTGCTGCCACTACAAGCAGCAAGAGTGCACTCCGTGATCGACTTTTCATACTCGCTCCACTGGACGCTGACCGAATAGACCCCACGGGCGAAAGACCAACACAGCGATCAAAACCATCAGCGCAGCAACGATTGACATCTCGGTCGGAAGCCCGAGGTAGCCAGGAACGAGCGTCTGTGCTTGAGCAACAATGATTCCGCCGACTACCGCCCCTCGAAGGGAGTCAAAGCCACCGAGCGTCACCGCTGCAAGAGCGTAAATGAGGGTACGAAACATCAGTGATGAATCGAGCAGCGACATCGATGCCGCAAGGCTTGCCGCAAGTGCCGCCAAGGCACCCGAAATACCCCACCCAATTGCCATCAGCCTCTTTGGCTGAATACCAACAAGGATCGAGCTGCCACGGTTGTCAGTCAACGCCCGGAAGGAAAGACCCGCCTTCGTCTTCGACATGAATAACGTCACAAGTCCACAGGCGACAATCACCACCACCCAAGCTCCAATTGTGGTGTACCGAAGGCGGGCTCCCGCGACATTCAGATAATCATCCGCCCCTGAAGGGAACAACTGGCCGAATACGCGTGCCCGACCTCCCCACTGACTTGAAATCACCGCACTGACGCAGATCAGAAGCGCGATTGAACGATTGAGCGCTCTCTGCGGGGTTGATTCCCCAAAATCACGCATCACGACACGTTGCAGCACAACGGCAAGAAGCGCCGAGACCAGTACAGCAAAGAGTGTTGAAACCCACAGATTGAATGGATGTCCGGGCAAGTTGGAAAACAGTGCTGCGCCAGCAACGAACGATGCAGCAGGAGACGCCAACGCAAGCGCCATGTACCCACCGAAGAGCCCAATCTCGCCTTGGGCGAGGTTGACACGCCCTGTCGCTCGGTGACTAATTGCGATAGCCACAGCGAGAGCGCCGTAGATCGACCCGTTAAATAGCCCGTCAAGAATTCGTTGCAGAAAAAGCGTCACAAACACCCCACCCGAACAAGAGTAATGCCGGTGGGTTTTCACCCACCGGCATTACCTAAGTGATTACTTACTGAGAGTAATTACTCAGCAACCCTCGCCTGCAACCCAGGCACAGTTTGGTGATTTACCACTGAGGTCGATCGTTCCGCCCTGCTGAACCCAAGTCTGGTTGGCGTTGTCGAACTGTGAAATGTCAGAGCCTTCAATGAAGTAGGCATCGTCGTTTCCGTTCATGTTCATGACAATTCCGTCCAGGAGGCCTGGGTGCGAGAACTCAGCGAAACCGCGCTGCGCAAGCATGATGTTGGTGCGGTTGATGCCGCCTTCCAACTCAGCTGCGATGCGGAAGATTTGCTCCCACACGAGACCGCGGTTGGCAAAGCCCTCACCCTGGAGTGAAATGCTTGGGTCGCCGCCGAACTCTGCGAGCTTCTCATTGGCGTATGAGATCCAGAGGTCATCTGCGTACTTCGAGTCAGTGGTGTCCTTGACACCGCCACCGATGATGTACCACTTGTCAGCTGCATCGCCAGCTGGAGCCATGTAGGCCGCAATTGACTTACACACCGAAGGAGTGAAGTAAGCCTGTGCTGTCTCAGTGATACCTGCTCGGGCAGCTTCCTGAATCGCGAGCACGCAAGGGTTACCTGCGGTCATCGAGATGAAGATGTCAGGGTTCGAAGCAGCAAGCGTGGTGACCTCGTTGGTCAGCGTGGCGGCTGCTGGGTCGTGACGGACAATCTCGAATGACTCGATGTGATCACTGTTGTCAGCGAAGTCTTGGAATGCCTGTTCATAGGCAAGACCAAAGTCGTTGTCCATGACGAGACCTGCGACGACAACACCTGGCTCGGTGTTGGCCTCAATCCATGCGCCCCAGAGGAGTGCCTCTGATGCGTAGCTGAGCTGGTAACCGGTGGTCCATGGATTGTTCTCTGGGTCGCCCCATGCCTGGTGACCGGTCGAAACCATCACCTGTGGGACACACTGTGAGTTGAACTCACCCTGCACCGAGAAGGTGTTAGGTGAACCAAGGGTGTGACCGACGAGAGGCTTCACGCTCTGGAAGAACTCTGCCCAAGCTTCGATGGTCTTCGTTGCGACGTACTCGTCGTCTTTCACGTCAACTTCGAAGGTGTATCCGCCGATACCGCCCTGATCGTTGATCCAGTCGAAGTAAGCACCAAGTCCGGTGTAGATGTTGCCGTATGCAGCGAGTGAGCCTGAGGTAGCGGTGGTCACACCAATGGTGATCACTCCGTCGTCAAGACCTTCGTCGTTGTTCCAGCCTTCTGGGCACTCGTTGGTGTCAATGGTGAAACCTGCAGGACCGACGAGAATTCCGTCGTCTCCGAGGCCCCAACCTTCTTCTGCTGCTGTCGCAACGATCGCTGCACGCTGTGATTCCCACAGTTCCAGCCAGCCTTCAAGAGTTGTTGGCAACTCTTCAGCGGAAGCCTCAGCATCTTCATTCGCTGCTTCTTCAACGGCTGCTGCAGTGTCTTCTTCGCTCGCCGCGCCACCTGCGTCTTCTGCAGGCTCCTCAGCAGCTTCTTCTTCAGCTGCTGGCTCCTCGGCTGGAGCGTCGGAAGCGTCATCTCCACCACATGCGGCGGCCACCATGG